>NZ_JBEZZB010000052.1:0-57023 GCF_040638955.1 Actinoplanes sp. NPDC024001 | reverse complement strand
CCGCCAGGAGCTGATGTGGACACCGACCTGTTCGACCGACTCGGCGAACCCGCCCGGATCCGGACGCGGTCAGCGCCGACCGCGGGTGCCGCAGCCCCAGCGACAGCCACCGGTAGTCGACCGCGGTCACGGCCATCCCGTTCGGCGCGGCCCGATAGGGCGCGGCGAGTTGCTCCAGGTCGGCCCCGATCAGGCGGGTGTCCAGCGGCTTCGGCTCGATCGACCGGCCCCGGGGCAGGCCGCCCGGCGCCTCCGGGTGATAGTCCGGATAGCCCGGCACCCAGGCGAAGTCCAGCGGCGTGTGCGCCCGGATCAGCGCGAGCATGGCCGGCCCGTGCGCCAGGAACGCGCGCCGCCGGGCGAGCGGCACGTCAGGACCGGCGACGTACGCCAGATGGGTCCCGTCGTCGGCGGAAGCGCTGCCCAGCACCTCGTTGCCCGGGAGCCACAACGCGCCGCCGGAGCGTGCCGTCGACCCGCCGTAGACCGGCGCCTTCTCCACCACGATCGCGCTCAGCCCGTGCTGTGCCGCGGTCAGCGCCGCCGTCATCCCGGCGCCGCCGCTGCCGACCACCACCACATCTCCATCCATCACTAGAACAGGTTATAGTTATCGGGCTTGTTGCGGCCATAATCACACTGATACGCGTTCCAGAAATGGGGAGCCGGTGTACGACGTCGTGGTGGTCGGGCTGGGAGCGGCCGGCGCCTGCGCCGCGATCGAGGCGGCCGAGTCCGGCGCCTCCGTGCTGGTCCTGGAGCGCTTCACCGGCGGCGGCGCCACCGCGATCTCCGGCGGCATCGTCTACGCCGGCGGCGGCACGGCCCAGCAGCACGCCGCCGGCATCACCGACACCCCTGCCCAGATGTACGACTACCTGCGCGGCGAGGTCCGTGACGCGGTCAGCCCCGCCACCCTGCGCCGGTTCTGCGAGCAGAGCGCCGGCCTGCTCGACTGGCTCGCCCGCCACGGTGTGCCGTTCGACTCGCGGCTCTGCCCGTACAAGACGTCCTACCCCACGAACCGCCACTACCTGTACGTCTCCGACAGCGAGCGCCCACCGGTGCCCCGCGGTCACCGCACCCACGCCCGCGGCGCCTCCGGCGGCGTCCTGTACGCCCGGCTCGCCGACGCGGCCCGCACCGCCGGCGCCGGGATCCGCACCCAGACCCGCGCCCACCGGCTGATCCAGACCCCGGATGGCCGAGTCACCGGCGTCGAGTGCCGCACGCTCGCCGGCTCACCGATCTGGGCCCGCCTCGGCCACCGCCTGCTGCACCGCTGGTCGGTCAAGCCCGGCGTCTACCTGCCCGCACTCGGGCGCACCCTGCACCGCGCCGCCACCGGCCTGGAGAACCGCTACGGCCGCCCGATGCGCGTCGCCGCCCGCAGCGTCGTCCTGACCACCGGGGGTTTCGTCTTCAACCGCGACATGATGCGCGAGCACGCCCCCGCCTACCGTGGCGGCCTGCGCCTGGGCACCCCCGGCGACGACGGCTCCGGCATCCGGCTCGGCACCGCCGCCGGTGGCGGCGCCCGCCACCTGGACCGGGTCACCGTGTGGCGTTTCCTCACCCCGCCGTCGGCGTTGCTCGGCGGCATCCTGGTCGACCGTGACGGTCGCCGCGTCTGCGACGAGTCCCGCTACGGGGCCGCGATCGGCGACGCCGTGCTGCGCAGCCCCGGCGGCCGGGCCTGGCTGCTGGTCGACGCGGACGTGCTCGCCTCGGCCCGCCGCCAGGTGCGCGAGCAGACGCTCTGGTTCCAGCGCCTCCAGGCCTGGCGGCTGCTCTCCGGCGGCCGGGTCACCGCGCCCACGCTTGCGGAAGTGGCCCACCGCGCCGGAGTGGATCCCGACGGCCTCGCAGCGACACTCGCCGCCTACCGGGCGGACGGCCCCGACCCGGCGGGCAAACCCGCCGACCTGGTCCGCCCGCTGACCCACCCGCCGTTCTCACTGATCGACGTCTCCATCCGCGCACGCGGCCTGCCCGCCCCGATGCTCACCCTCGGCGGCCTGACCGTCGACGAGGACACCGGCGCGGTCCTGCGCCCCGACGACCTACCCGTCCCCGGCCTCTACGCGGCCGGCCGCACCGCGGTCGGCATCTGCTCCGGCAGCTACGTGAGCGGCCTCTCCCTCGCCGACTGCGTCTTCTCGGCCCGCCGCGCCGCCACGCACGCAGCCACGCATGCATCCCCTCACACAGCCGCGACCTCTCCGGCAGCCGCCACCTTCACCGCCGCCTCGACTCCCGCCGCCTCGACTCCCGCCGCCTCGACTCCCGCCGCCTCGACTCCCGCCGGCTCTGCTCCCGCCGCCTCGACTCCCGCCGGCTCTGCTCCCGCCGGCTCTGCTCCCGCCGGCTCTGCTCCCGCCGCCTCGACTCCCGCCGGCTCTGCTCCCGCCGGCTCTGCTCCCGCCGGCTCTGCTACTGCCGGCAGTGCTCCTGGCGGCGCTGCTCCCGCTGCTGCCGGCACCACCCCTGCCGCCGCCACGCCGCCGGTGTCCTCGGGAGAGCTACCGGAAGCGGTGAACACGAAGTCCGCACGATCGAAAGCGGAGGGCGGCACTGATGATCGACCCGACTGACCTGCGCGACCTCGCCGACCGCCTCTACACCGCCGAACGCGACCGCGCGCCCATCCCGCCGCTGATCGGCACCCATCCCGGGCTGACCGCCGCCGACGCCTACGCGATCCAGCTGCACAACATCACCCGCCGGGGCGTTCCCGTGGTCGGGCACAAGGTCGGCCTCTCCTCCAGGGCGATGCAGCAGATGATGGGCGTCGACGAGCCCGACTACGGCCACCTTCTCGCCGACATGCGCCTCAGCGAGACCGAACCGGTCGACGCGGGCCGCTACTGCTACCCGCGCGTGGAGATCGAGACCGCTTTCGTGCTCGGCGCCGACCTGCCCGGCCACGACTGCACCGAGCAGGACGTCCTGGACGCCACCGAGGCCCTCGCCCCGTCCATCGAGTTGATCGACAGCCGGATCGCCGACTGGCGGATCAGCCTCGCCGACACGATCGCCGACAACGCCTCCTCCGCCGGCTTCGTGGTGGGTGCTGCCCGCGTACCCCCGAAAGATCTTGATCTGCGCGGCATCGCCGCGGTCCTCTATCGCGGCGCGGAACCGGTCGTGCGCGGCCGCTCCGATGCCGTGCTCGGCAATCCGGTGACCGCGGTGGCCTGGCTGGCGCGCACGGTCGCGGGGTTCGGCGTGCGGCTGCGGGCCGGGCATCTGATCCTGCCGGGCGCCTGCGCCCGGGCCGTCGACGTCCACCCGGGCGACGAGTTCCGCGCGGACTTCACCGGCCTCGGCGAGGTCCGTCTCAGCTTCCGGAAGGAGGCCTGATCATGCTGACCGCCGCGATCGTGGGGTCCGGCAACATCGGCACCGACCTGATGTTCAAGCTGCTGCGTTCCCCGGTGATCGAACCGCGCTGGATGGCCGGCATCGACCCGGACAGCCCGGGTCTGCGGCTGGCCGCGCAGCACGGGCTGGTCACCGGGACCGGCGGCGCGGATTGGCTGCTCAGCCAGCATCCCCGGCCGGATCTGGTCTTCGAGGCCACGTCAGCGGCGGTGCACCGGGCGAACGCCCCGGCCTATCAGCGAGCCGGCATCCGGGCCATCGATCTGACCCCGGCGGCGATCGGGCCGGCCGTGGTGCCGGAGGTGAACCTCGGCGAGCACCGGGACGCTCCGAACCTCAACCTGACCACCTGCGGCGGGCAGGCGACGATCCCGATGGTGCACGCGGTGTCGCAGGTGACGCCGGTGAGCTATGCCGAGATCGTGGCGAGTGTCGCGTCCCGCTCGGCGGGGCCGGGAACCCGCGCCAACATCGACGAGTTCACCCGCACGACGAGCCGCGGACTGGAGACGATCGGCGGGGCGGCCCGCGGCAAGGCGATCATCGTGCTCAACCCGGCCGAGCCGCCGCTGATCATGCGGGACACGATCTTCTGCGCGGTCTCCCCGGAGGCCGACACCGCGGCCGTGACCAAATCGGTCACCGAGCGGGTCGCGGAGATCGCCCGCTACGTGCCGGGCTACCGGTTGCTCGACGAGCCGCAGTTCGACCGGGTCGGCGACGTCGTCCGGGTCGGCATCTTTCTCGAGATCGAGGGCAGCGGTGACTACCTGCCGACGTTCGCCGGGAATCTGGACATCATGACCGCTGCCGCTACCCGGGTGGGTGAGGGACTTGCTTGACCTGCGGATCACCGACTCGTCGCTGCGGGACGGCTCGCATGCGAAACGCCACCAGTTCACCGCGGACGAGGTCGCTGCCGTCGTCGCGGCCCTGGACGACGCCGGTGTCCCGGTGATCGAGGTGACCCACGGCGACGGCCTGGGCGGGTCGTCGTTCACCTACGGGCTGAGCCGCACCCCGGAGCAGGAGCTGATCAGCGTCGCGGTCCGCACCGCCACCCGCGCGAAGATCGCCTTCCTGATGCTGCCCGGCGTCGGGGTCATCGACGACATCCGGGCCGCCGCCGGCAACGGGGCGAGCGTCTGCCGGATCGCCACCCACTGCACCGAGGCGGACATCGCGGTGCAGCATTTCGGGCTCGCCCGGGAGCTGGGCCTGGAGACCGTCGGCTTCCTGATGATGGCCCACTCGATCAGCCCGGCCGAACTGGCGGAACAGGCCCGCATCATGGCCGACGCCGGCTGCCAGTGCGTCTACGTGGTCGACTCGGCGGGTGCGCTCGTGCTCGATCAGGTCGGCGACCGGGTGGCCGCGCTCGTCGCCGAGCTGGGGGAGGACGCGCAGGTCGGCTTCCACGGTCACGAGAACCTGGGCCTCGGTGTGGCGAACTCGGTGCTCGCCTACCGGGCCGGCGCGAAGCAGATCGACGGCAGCACCCGCCGGTTCGGCGCGGGTGCCGGGAACACGCCGGTGGAGGCGTTCGTCGGGGTCTGCGACAAGCTGGGCATCCGCACCGGCGTGGACTTCTTCAAGATCGTCGACGCGGCCGAGGACGTGGTCCGCCCGGCCATGCCGGACGAGTGCAAGCTGGACCGGATGGCGCTGATCATGGGTTATGCCGGGGTGTATTCCAGTTTCCTGCTGCACGCGTACTCGCTGGCCGAGCGCTACCAGGTCTCCGGCGCCGAGATCCTGGTCCGGGCGGGCGAGCGCCGCCTGGTCGGCGGCCAGGAGGACCAGCTGATCGGCATCGCCCGCGAACTCGCCCTCGCCGCCAACCCACCCCCACCCAGCTGACGCCCAGTGCTGCCTTCGCGCCCGCAACCCGACTCCGGCCGTCAGCCGTCTTGCTGGGCTGGCGCCCAGTGCTGCTTCGGCGCCCGCATCCCGATGCTGGTGGTCAGCCGTCTTGCTGGGCTGGCGCCCGGTGCTGCTTCGGCGTCCGCAACCTGACGCTGGTGGTCAGCCGTCTTGCTTGGCTGGCGCCCGGTGCTGCTTCGGCGCCCGCAACTCGACGCTGGTGGCCAGCCGTCTTGCTGGGCTGGCGCCCAGTGCTGCTTCGGCGCCCGCAACTCGACGCTGGTGGTCAGCCGCCTAACGAAGCTGACGAGCAGTCGCTATGCGGCCACCGCAGCGGCGGTCAGCGCCACCGCGGCAGCCGCCGTACGCACGCGATCTGCCCGCAGAAGCCGACCGATATGTCGCGCGTCGTAGCCGTTGCCGAGCCGGTGGTGCGCCGGAGCCGCGGTGGCGGCGGTCACGAGTACCGCCACCGCCGTGGCGGCGAGCGCCGTCAGAGTCCAGCCGCCCGGTTCGCGCAGCAGCGCCCAGCCGCAGATCAGCGCGAGAACGCCGTAGGTCACCGCAACGACCGGCGTGATGGACCTGGTGTGGGCACGGTGCGCCGCTGCCCATCCGGACGGGTCGACCCGGGCCAGCGCCGGATAGACGACGGTGGTCACCGTCGCCTGGAAGCCGAAGTGCAGTGCCGTCCCCGCCAGCAGTGCCGTCTCGGGAGTCATCACCAGCCGAGCGAATCATGCCGGTGCGGCTGCCGCGCGCCGGATCAGCGCACCAGGCGGTGCAGCGCCCAGCGAGCGATCGGCAGGTAGGCCACCACCGCGGGAGCGAAGCCCTCGATGACCAGCCGGGTACGGGTGTCCGCGGGCGTCACCTCGACGGTGTGCCGCAGCGTCAACCGCACGCCCGCCGCGATGGCGGTCCACGACCAGCTACGTATCGGGCCGGCCTCTTCCATCGCGAGGACGCGGAAGCGTACCGGGAGCCCGGCCGGTCCGTGCACCACCCCGGATGTGCCCGGCTTCAACCGCTCACCGGGATAGTCGACCGAGCGGATCTGCGGGGACCACTCCGGCCACCGGGCGGGGCGGATGTAGCGGTCCCACACGTCGTCGGCGGATCGTGGTCCGCTGACGGTGACGACTCGCCGTAGCGTCATCCGATCAGTCATCCCGTCGATCCGCTGTGACACCCGGCGCCGGCCGCAGGCCTTCATGACGTGTAGCGGCGGGCGAGGAGAACGGCGAGCGCCGCGAAGCCCGCACCGGCGGCGATCGGCCGTGCCCACGACGGGTGGGCCCGGCTCTGCGGGTCCACCGCGGCCAGCGGCGCGAAAACGTTGCCGTTGTGTGGCGCCACCCGCTCCCGCGACAATCCGCCGGCGCGCATCAGCGGGCCGACCAGCGCGTCGTAGAGTGCGGGCGTCATCAGGAACCCGAGGTTGATCACTCGGTTCGCCGTGCCGACCGTCACGGTCGCGCGCGGCCGGCGCGCGCAGCGCAGGATCGCCGTGGCCACCTTCTCGGCCGAGGCCACCGGCGGTGGAGGTTTCCCGAAACGGCCGGCGAAGTTCGCCGCGTTGCGGTAGATAGGCGTGTCCACGGCACCCGGCGACACCAGGCAGATGTGCACGTCGGCGGCGTCACGGTTCTCCAGGCGCAGTGCCCGTATCAGGGCACGCAGCCCCCACTTGCTCGCGACGTAGGCGCTCATATAGGGCGTGACCACCGTCCCCAGGAGCGATCCACCGAAGATCAGCACGCCGTGCCCCTGCGTCCGGAACCGGGTCAGCGCGGCCCGGGCAACCGTCGCGGCGCCGAGCAAGTCAGTGGCCACCACCTGATCGAACACGTCGGCGGGCACGTCGTCGAACCGGCCGTACGCCATGACCGCCGCCGTGTTCACCCACACGTCGATACCGCCGAACGCGGCCGTGGCCGTCTCCGCGACCTGCTCCACGGTCTCCCGGCGGGTCACGTCGGCGGTCACTACCCGCACCTGCGCTCCGGCCGCCACGCACTCGGCGGCGATCGCTTTCAGTGCCGCCTGGGACCGGGCGGCCAGCACCAGCCGGTCACCGGCCCGGGCAAACGCGAGCGCGGCGGCACGCCCGATCCCACTGGAGGCACCGGTGATCACGACTGTTCTCCTGGCCTGCACGGCAGGGGTGTACCCGCGGCGCGCGGCCCCAATCCGGTGCGTGGCGGGAGGGCCACGGAGCCTCGCCCAGGCGTACGTCTGATCAGTAATAGGTGACCGTGACGTGCTCGCTGCGCGCGACCGCCTGGCAGGCCAGGATGTAACCCTCCGCGAAATCCTCCTCCTCGAGGATCTCGTTGTTGACCAGCTCCACCTCGCCGTCCGTCTTGCGCACCGCGCACGCCCCGCACTGTCCCTGCCGGCAGGAGTAGGGCGGGTTGAGCCCGGCGTCGATGATCACGTCCAGCAGCCGTTTGCCGGCCGCCCACGGCAGTTCATGGGTCTGGCCGTCGATGGTGACCGTGGCGACCGCGTCGGTCCCGCCCACCGGCTCCGTCTCGAACCGTTCCACCCGCACGCCGGCGACGCCGGCCAGCTGCAGCGCCTTCTCCGCCACGGCGACGAAGGCTTCCGGCCCGCAGACGAAAGCCTCCCGGCCGGCGTACGGGCTGAGCAGTCCCGCCAGCGCGTCAGCGGTCGGCACGCCCCGTTCGGAGTCCAGCCAGTAGGTCACCGGCAGCAGCTCGTCCAGCTCCCGCTGGAAGATCACCGATTCCGCGTCCCGGTTGGCGTAGATCAGCGCCAGATCGCCCCGCCCGCGCGCCCGCACCGCTTTGACGATCCCCATGATCGGCGTGATGCCCGACCCGCCGGCCAGCAGCAGCAGGTCGTCGTCGAGCGATCCCGGGGTGAAGGTCCCCGCCGGCCCGGCGAACTCCAGCACGTCCCCGGCTCGCACGTTGTCGCAGATCCAGTTCGACACCGCCCCGTCGCGTACCCGCTTCACCGTCACCTTCGGCCGCGCGTCGGTGAACGGCGAGCTGGCCAGCGAGTAGCACCGCGCCCCCACCGGCGTGCGCACGGTCAGATACTGCCCCGGCTGATAGTCGAACCCCGCGTTCAGCACGAGCGAGCACGCCTGCGGCGTCTCGGCGATCACCTCGGCGATCTCCCATGCCGGCATCAGCTCACCTCCAGGCGGCCCTCGCGCACCGCACGGTCGATGCTGTCGCGTAGGTCGGGGCAGGTCGGCACCAGCGCGGTCGGCCGTCCGCCGGCCGCCTCGGCCAGGAGCGGGCAGGCCGGTCCGGCCCACTGCACGCTGGTCTGCATCGCGCTGCGCTTGCCGGCCCGCACGCCCTGACCGCAGCTGTCGCACCGCACCGCGGTCAGTGCCTCCTCGGCGATGTTCATGACGCGGCGCGCGCCTGGTTGGCGGCGACCTCGGCCTCCCATGTCTGGACGGCCCGGGTGGTGTCCACCTCGAACTCGTACCGCGCCACCATGTCGTCGGTGACGTCCTCCACGTCGACGTAGAACTGCTCGTACCATCGGCGCAGCTGATAGACCGGGCCGTCCTCGGCGCAGAGCAGCGGGTTGTCGATGCGGGTCTTGTGTTTCCAGATCTCCACGTCCTGCAGGAAGCCGACGCCGATGCTCTTGGAGAACTTGCCGGCAGCCTTCGCCGCCTGCTCGGTGGTCAGGCCCGGCAGGCTCTTCACGATCACACCCCATTGGAGTACGAACGAGGTCGGCGTCACCGGATAGTGGCAGTTGATCAGCACCGACTCCACGTCGATGCCGTGCCAGTTGTGGTACAGGTAATCGATCATGTAGGACGGCCCGTAGTACGCCGCCTCCGACCGCAGTGTGGCGTCACCGGACTGGCTGTTCGCGCTCGGCACGTCCGGCCGTGGCCGGGTGTGCAGGAACTGGGCCGCCACGTGCCCTTCCAGCACGTTCTTGAAGAACGTCGGGAAGGCGAAGTGGATGTAGAAGAAGTGCGCCATGTCGACCACGTTGTCGATGACCTCGCGGCAGTTCGCGCCGTCGATGCGCACCGAGTCCCACGTCCAGGTGCTCCACTCGTCGGAGAAGGCGCCCTCGATGCGGGGGATGGTCACGTCCGCCGGGGGTGGCCGGTGCTGCGGGTCGTGCCAGACGAACAGCTGCCGGTTCTCCTCCAGGGTGAGCCATGAGCGGGTCCGGGCACGTGGCGGGACGCGGTACGCGTACGGAACGGCATCGCAGCGGCCGTCGCCGCGCCACCGCCAGTCGTGGAACGGGCAGGCGATGGTGTCGCCCTTGACCGTCCCCATGGTGAGGTCGCCGCCCATGTGCCGGCAGTACCCGTCGAGAACGTGCAGCCGGCCCTGGGAGTCGGCGAAGACCACCAGCTTCGTGCCGAACGCCTCGATCGCGTGCGGTTCGCCGTCGCGGAAGGAGTCGGCGAGGCCGAGGCAGTGCCAGCCGCGGGCGAACCTGGCGGGTGGGGCTCCGGTGTCGATGGTGCGTGGTTGCTCCATGAGCCGCTCCGCATCTCTGTTCCACAAATAGAACGTGTTCTAGTATAGGGACGCCTTACTCACCGGCCAACCCCGCTGGAGGGATCTCATGGACGCGGTCCTCGCCGGAGTGCGCGACCTGTTACCTGTTCTACGGGACCGGGCGCAGGAGACCGAGGATCGGCGGGCGCTGGCGTCCGAGACGGTCAAGTCGCTCGCCGAGACCGGCTTCTTCCGGCTGCTGCAGCCGGCCCGCTTCGGCGGCCTGGAGGCGCACCCGCTCACCTATCTCACCTGCGTGCGCGACCTGGCCTCCGCGTGCGGCTCCACCGGCTGGGTCGCCTCGGTGATCGGCGTGCACAACTGGCAGCTCGGGCTCTTCCCCGACCAGGCTCAGCAGGACGTGTGGGCCGACGACCAGGGCACCCGGATGTCGTCGTCCTACGCGCCGACCGGCAAGATCACCGCGGTCGACGGTGGTTACCGGGTCACCGGGCGGTGGAGTTTCTCCTCCGGCTGCGACCACGCCACCTGGGTGCTGCTCGGCGGGATCGTCCCGCCCGGCGAGGACGGCGCGCCCGCCGACTTCCGCACCTTCCTGCTGCCGATCAGCGACTACACCATCGAGGACGTCTGGCACACGGTCGGGCTGCGCGGCACGGGCAGCAACGACATCGTGGTGGACGGCGCGTTCGTCCCGGCGTACCGGTCGCTCAGCTTCAACGACACCGCTCGCTGCCTCTGCCCGGGCCAGGAGCAGAACCCCGGGCCGCTCTACCGGATCCCGTACGCGTCGCTGTTCTCCTACGCGATCACCACCCCGATCATCGGCATGGCCACCGGCGCCTACCAGGCGCACGTCGAATACACGCGCAAGCGCGTCCGGGCCTCCTACGTCGGCGTCAAGGCCGCCGAGGACCCGCACTCACAGGTGCGGGTCGCGGAGGCGGCCGGCGACATCGACTCCGCCTGGCTGGCCCTGCAGGCCAACATGCGGGAGCTGATGGATCTGGTCACCGCCGGCACGAAGCTGCCGATGCCGCTGCGGTTGCGGGTGCGACGCGATCAGGTACGCGGAACCGAGCTCGCGATCCGCGCCGTAGACCGCCTGTTCGAGAACTCCGGGGGCCGCGCCCTCGCCGTCGGCACCCCGATCCAGCGCTTCTGGCGGGACGCGCACTCCGGGCGGGTGCACGCGATCAACGACCCGGAGCGGGCCCTGTCCATGTTCGGTCGCGGCGAGTTCGGCCTGCCGCTCAACGACGCGATGGTGTGAGATGACGCTGCATTTCGAGCGTGCCGGCGCCGGCTCCCCGGTCGTCCTGCTGCACGGGGGAGGGCCCGGCGCGTCGGGGATGAGCAACTTCGGGCGCACCCTGCCGGAGTTCGCCGCACACTTCGACACCCTCGTCGTCGACCAGCCGGGATACGGCGGCTCGGCCGACGAGCCGATCACCGGGCAGTATTTCACCAACGCCGCCAACGCCCTGGCCGCCCTGCTCGACAAACTCGACATCGAGCGGGTCGACCTGGTCGGCAATTCGCTCGGCGGCGGCACCGCCGTACGCTTCGCCCTGCTCTTCCCGAAACGTGCCCGCCGTCTGCTGCTGATGGGGCCGGGTGGTCTGAGCCTGAACGTGTTCGCGGCCGATCCGACCGAAGGCGTGAAACGCCTGGGCGCTTTCGGTCGCGACCCCAGCCGGGAGCGGATCGCCGCGTTCCTGCGCACGCTGGTCTTCGACCCGTCGCTGATCACCGACGAGTTGATCGAGGAACGTTTCCGGGCCGCCTCCGACCCGGCCGGCCTGCGTGCCATGCGCGCGATGGGCGCCTCGTTCACCGACCCGGCGACCTACGAGGAGGGGCTGCTCTGGCGCGACGCGCACCGCCTGCGCCACGAGGTGCTGCTGGTCTGGGGCCGCGAGGACCGGGTCAACCCGCTCGACGGCGCCCTGGTCGCCCTGAAACTGCTGCGCAACGCCCGGCTGCACGTCTTCGGCGGCTGCGGCCACTGGGCCCACCTGGAGAAGTTCGACGAGTTCCACCGCCTGGCCATCGACTTCCTGGCACGAAGGGATCCCTCATGAGCCTGATCCGCTCCCTCGGCTACCTGCGGGTCGAGGCCACCGATGTGGACGCCTGGCGCGAGTTCGGCGTCAAGGTGCTCGGCATGGTCCTCGGCCGCGGCCCCGACCCGTCCGCCGCCTACCTGCGCATGGACGACCTGCCGGCCCGCATCGTGGTGACGCCGGGATCGCAGGACCGGCTCGTCGCCAGCGGCTGGGAACTCGCCGACCCGGCCGCCCTGGACCGCCTCGGCGGGCTGCTGGAGAGCGCCGGGGTCGCCGTCAAACCCGCCGACGACCTCGCCGACCGGCGGGTCGCCCAGATGATCAGCGTGGACGACCCGTCCGGCAACCGCCTCGAGTTCTTCTGCGGCGCCGCCCTCGACACCCGGCCGGCGATCAGCGGCTACGGCACCCGCTTCGTCACCGGCGACCAGGGCATGGGCCACGTCGTGCTGCCCGTCCGCGACGACGCCGCCAACCTGCGCTTCTACACCGAACTGCTCGGCTTCCGGCTGCGCGACTCGATGCGGCTGGTGCCGGAGCACCTCGGCCTGCCGCCCAGCGACGAACCGCTGTGGATGCGGTTCCTCGGCTGCGGGCCACGCCACCACAGCGTCGCGCTCGCACCCATCCCGGCGCCCAGCGGCCTGGTCCACCTGATGATCGAGACCGAGAGCATCGACGACGTGGGCCGGGCCATCGACCGCTGCGCCCGGCACAAAGCCCCGATGATCTCCACGCTGGGCCGGCACGCCAACGACGAGATGATCTCGTTCTACGTGCGCACACCCAGCGGTTTCGACATCGAGTACGGCTACGGCGGGCTGACCGTCGACGACCGCACCTGGGTGGCCCGGCAGACCACCGCGCACAGCGTCTGGGGTCACCGCTTCTTCGGTGGCGGCGGGCATTGACACTCCTGTCGTCCGGCATGTCCGCCCGGCGCTTCCGGCGGGTGTTCGGCCACTTCTGCACCGGCGTCACGGTCATCACCACCCACGACGCCGCCGGCCCGGCCGGCTTCGCCTGCCAGGCTTTCGCCCCGCTCTCGCTGGACCCGCCGCTGGTGCTCTTCTGCCCTCAGGAGCTCTCCGAGACCTGGCGGCGGATCCACGCGCGGGGCGCCTTCGGCGTCAACGTCCTCGCCGACGACCAGCGCGACATCTCCCGCGCCTTCGGCGCGCGCGGTCACGACAGGTTCGCCGGCGTACGGTGGACCGCCGCGCCGTCCGGCGCACCGATCCTTGACGGGGCGCTGACCTGGGCCGATTGCCGGATCGAGGCGGTCCATCCCGGTGGTGACCACGCCATCGTGATCGGGCGGGTGACCACGCTGGGGGAGTGCCGCGACACGGGCCCGCTGCTGTTCCACAAGGGCCGCTACACGGGCACGGCCGCGGTGTCGCCGCACGAGCCGCCCGAGGTCGTCGACACCTTGCTGGCCTGGCCCCGCCACACCGATTGGATCTAGCCTAGTCGCATGACAGGTAGTCCTATGACGAGTGTCTGGGATGGCCGATATGCTGCAGATGGAGCAGGTTCTTCCGGGAGAGGTGGAGGACGTGGACGCCGAACAGGTGGCGGACTGGCGACTGCTGCGGCCGCCGCCGGAGGGCTGGTTCTCCGATGACCTCGATCGAATTCCCGGTCTGCCGCCGCACACCGAGCTCATCGACGGTCCACATCGACATCGACATCGACCTGACCGAGATCGATCACATGTGACTCCCGCGACGGCTGGGTGCGGCAGTGCACTACGGTCGTGATCAATCCTGGTCCGTCGTGCGGGAGCCGAGATGATCGAGCAGATGACCACGGCGGTGCCTCCGCCCATCCGGCCGGGCGCTTCCGGTCGTACCTCTGCGGGCTGGCCCGGCCGCCTGCTCACTCTGCTGCTCGCTCTCAGCCTGGCCGGCGCCGGCGCCGCCATCGGCGGCCGCCTGGCCTGGCCTGCCACCTCGCCGACCACGGACACGGCCGCACTCGACGCGGTCCGCGCCGCACTGCCGGGCGTGGCCGCCGGGGTGACCACCCGGTCAGCGACCGCCTTCCGCTGGGACCCGCCGCTGTCGCAGCCCTCCGAGACCGTGTTCGTGCCGGTGCTCGGCGGCGACAGCTACCGTTACGGCACGGTCACCGTCACCGCCGGCCCGGTCACCGACCCGGTCGCCGTGTTCGCCGAGGCCCGGCAGAATCTGATCACCCAGGGCTGGACCGTCGACACCGTCGAACAGGACGACTACCGCCGCCGTCTGGCCGCCCGCACCGACACCACGATCCTCTCCCTGGAGATCACCACCACGGTGGGCGCCGACGGTCTCCTGCCCGGCCGCTTCGACCCGCTGCTCACCGCCGAGGTCGGCCCCCGCCCACCCACCGGCCTGGCCGCACCCATGCTGGCCGGCGCCGCGATCGGCGCCCTGCTGGGTCTGCTCCTGGGCCTGCCGCTCACCCGCCGATTCGCCGCGCCGAGCCCGCGCGGCCGCGTCCTGACGAGTGCCGCCGTGGCCGCGTTGCTGGCCGCCACCCCCGTGGCGCTCGCCGAGTTGCTGGTCCTCGCCCGCTACCTGACCGGCGCCGAGCCTGCCCCCTTCGCCTTCGACGTGCTGGCGCCGTGGCATCCCTACACCTCGATCTACCTGCGCCTTCCGGCCCAACTCGGCGCGCTGTGCCTCATCGCGATCGTCCTCGTCGCCGTGCGCCGCCGAGGCGGGCCGCCCGCCCGTCCGTGACCTTGATGGAGCCGTCCCAGGACCTGCGTCGCAGAACGGGCCCGATCGGCCTCACGGCATAGTCGTCGTGATCAGGCCGGAACGCGCGGCCGAGGGCGAGTTGGCGGGGCGGAGCGGGGATAAGATCGGCGGGTGCCGGTGTTCGTCGCTGTCGATCTGGGCGCCGAGAGCGGCCGGGTGGTCCGCGGATCGTTGCGCGACGGGCGGCTCACGGTCGAGGAACTGCACCGGTTCGTCAACCGGCCGGTCGCGGTGCCGGACGGCCTGCACTGGGATGTGCTGGCGCTGTTCGCGGAGCTGTCGGCCGGGATCGCCGCCGCGGCGGCGGCCGGGCCGGTCGACGGGGTCGGCATCGACACGTGGGGCAACGACTTCGGGTTGCTGGACCGGGCCGGCGGGCTGATCGGCAATCCCTGGCACTACCGTGACCAGCGGACCCGGTCGAGTGCGGATCTCATCGCGGCCCGGGTCGGCGCCGGGGAGATCTACCGGACCACCGGGACGGCTCCGCTGCCCATCAACACCGCCAGTCAGCTGGTCGCGATGGAGGACTCTCCGCAGCTGGCGGCCGCCGAGCGGCTGGTGCTGCTGCCCGACCTGTTCGGGTACTGGCTGACCGGGCGGCCGGTCACCGAGCAGACCATTGCCAGCACCAGTCAGCTCCTGGACGTGGGCACCCGCGGCTGGGCGACCGGCGTCATCGACAAGCTGGGCATACCACGCCGGCTGTTCGACTTCGAGGTGGTGCCGCCGGGCAGCGCGATCGGGCAGCTGCGGGAGCATCCGGACATCCCGTTGTGGGCGGTCGCCGGGCACGACACCGCCTCGGCCGTCACGGCTGTGCCGGCCGGTCCGGCGCCGTTCGGCTACCTGTCGTCGGGGACGTGGTCGCTGGTCGGCCTGGAGCTGGACGCGCCGGTGCTGACCGAGGAGGCCCGGCTGGCCGGCTTCTCCAACGAGGCCGGCGTCGACGGAACGATCCGGTTCCTGCGCAACGGGACCGGGCTGTGGCTGCTGCAGCGCTGCCGGGCCGCGTGGCGTTCGCCGACGTACGGTGAGCTGGTCGCCGCCGCGGAGCGGGCGCCCGGCTTCCAAGGGCTGGTCGACCCCGACGATCCGGCGTTCGTCAGCCCGCGCGACATGCCGGCGCAGCTGGTGGCTTCGTGCCGCCGGGCCGGGCAGCCGGTGCCGGCTGACCGGGCCGCCGTGGTGCGCTGCGTGCTGGACAGTCTGGCCTGCAAGCACCGCTGGAGCCTGGAGCGGGCCGAGCGGCTCGCCGGCCGGCGAGCCGAGGTCCTGCACATGGTGGGCGGCGGCTCGGCCAACCCGCTGCTGTGCCGGCTCACCGCCGACCTGACCGGCCGGCCGGTGCTGGCCGGTCCGGTGGAGGCGACCGCGGTGGGCAACCTGCTGGTGCAGGCCCGGGCGGCCGGTGAACTCGCTTCGCTGGGGGAGATCCGGGAGGTCGTGGCACGATCGTTGCCCCCGCGCCGGTACGAGCCGCGCCCCTCCGAGCACAGCGAGGCCGCCTACCGGCGTTTTTTGACGCTGCTCGACAGCAGTGACAAGTTCTGACATATTCTGCATCAGTCCTGGATGCAGCCCTGGAAGCGGAGGTGCGGGTTCGTGCTGATCGCCGAGCGTCGCCGGCGCCTGCTGGCCCATGTCCGCGACCACGGCTACGTGTCCTTCCGGGACCTGGCCGCGGCCCTCGGGATCTCCGAGTCGACGGTGCGCCGTGACCTGCGCGCGATGGCGGCGGACGGGCTGCTCGCGCTGACCCGCGGCGGCGCCGGTCCACGGCACGGACAGCCGCCGGTCCGGGCCGTCGCGCCGGCCGGGCCGAACGGCGCCGACCCGGTGTCCGGGCCGCGCGAGGCCATCGCGGCACGCGCCGCGGGCCTGGTCGCCGAGGGCAGCGCGGTGCTGCTCGGGCCGGGCCGCACCACCACCGCCCTGGCCCGCCACCTGGCCGCCTTCGACCAGCTCACGGTGGTCACCAACTCGATTTCGGTGACCAGCGCGCTGCTCGGCGCGCCGCAGGTCGACGTGGTGCTGATCGGCGGTGCCCTGCGCCGGTCGATCGGTGCCGCCGTCGGCCCGATCGCCGAGGCCGCGCTGACCGGCCTGCGTGGTGCCCAGGTGTTCCTGTCCGGCGAGGGAGTGACCGTGGAACGCGGGCTGACCACGCCGAACGTCTTCGCGGCGGCCACCGATCAGGCCCTGATGGCGGCCGGTCAGCAGGTGGTGGTGCTCGCCGATCACACCAAGCTGGGCCGCGAGACGATGTGCCAGACCGTCCCGCCGGAGCGCATCGACGTGCTGGTCACCGACCAGGCCGCCGACGGGGAGATGGTGGAGCGGCTCCGGGCGACGGGCATCGACATTCACGTGGCGTAGCGGCTCGACAACTATTGACAGAACTTGGCATATGGAGACTACGATCCGACCAAGTTCTCGGCAAAGCTTGTCATCTTGTGGCGCTGGTGGCTTCCTCTTCTGACCGCGGCGCCTGTCTGCCATGCCTAAGCGAAGCGAAGGAAGGCCGCCGATGCGTCTCATTCGTGGTGCCACCGTCATCGCCGTCCTCGCCCTGACCGCCGCCTGCACCAGGAGCGCCGGCGAGGGCGACACCCCCGAGGCGGGCGGGTCCGCCGCCCAGCAGGTTCAGGCCACCTCCGGAGCCGGCGGCTGCACGCCGGAGAAGTACAACGGCGGTGTCCCCGACCTCGACCTCAAGACCATCACGGTCGGCTTCGCCCAGTCGGAGAAGGAAGCCAACCCGTTCCGGATCACCGAGACCCAGTCCATCAAGGACGAGGCGGCCAAGCGGGGCATCAAGCTCATCACCACCAACGCCCAGTCCGATCTCAACAAGGAGATCGCCGACATCCAGGGCATGATCGCGCAGGGCGCCAAGGCGCTGATCATCTCGCCGCTCAACTCCGAGGGACTCGACCCGGCGCTCAAGGCCGCACAGGACGCCAAAGTGCCGGTGATGACCATCGACCGGCTGCTCACCACCAAGAAGCCCTGCGTGGACTACCTGGGCTGGATCGGCTCCGACTTCGTCGTCCAGGGCCAGCGCGCCGCCGACGCCATGATCAAGGCGACCGGCGACCAGGGTGAGGTGGCCATCCTGCTCGGCGCCTCCGGTGTCAACGTGACCGTCGACCGCACCAAGGGGTTCAAGGACCAGCTCGTCGCCAAGAACTCCCAGCTGAAGGTCGTCGCCGAGCAGACCGGCGACTTCACCCGGGAGAAGGGCCAGAAGGTCACCGAGCAGCTGATCTCGGCGAACCCGGGGATCAGCGCGATCTACGCCGAGAACGACGAGATGGCGCTCGGAGCGGTGGCCGCGCTGAAGGCCGCCGGGAAGAAGGCCGGCGACGTCAAGATCATCACGATCGACGGGACCAAGGGCGCGGTGCAGGGCATCATCGACGGCTGGATCGCCGGCGTCATCGAGTCCAACCCGCGGTTCGGGCCGCTCGCCTTCCAGGCCCTGGAGGACTTCTACAGCGGCAAGGGCGTCGTCGAGAAGACCATCATCTCCGACAAGGAGTACACGAAGGAGAACGCCCAGTCCGAACTCGCCAACGCGTACTAGGCCACCCCGTGATCGAGGTCAGATCCGTACGCAAGCACTTCGCCGGGGTGCGCGCGCTCGACGGTGTCTCACTGTCGCTGCACGCCGGCGAGGTGCACGCGCTGGTCGGCGAGAACGGCGCCGGCAAGTCCACCCTCATAAAGATCATCACCGGGGTGTACCGGCCGGACGTGGGCGACCTGCGCTACCAGGGCGAACCGGTCGCCTTCGCCAGCCCTCGCGACGCGCAGGCCGCCGGGATCAGCACCATCTACCAGGAGGTCAACCTGGTGCCCCTGCGCAGCGTCGCCGCCAACCTGTTCCTCGGCCGTGAACCGGTCAACCGGCTCGGCCTGATCGACTACCGCCGGATGCACCGGGCCGCCCGCGAGATCCTCGCCCGTTACGGCATCACCGTCGACGTGCGCGGACGGCTCGGCGAACTCGGCCTCGGCGTCCAGCAGATGATCGCCGTGGCCCGGGCCCTGTCCACGGACGCCCGCGTGGTCATCATGGACGAACCCACCTCGTCACTGGAACCCCGCGAGGTCGACCTGCTGCTCGGCGTCGTCGCGATGCTGCGCGAGCAGCAGGTCGCGGTGCTGTACGTGACACACAAGCTCGACGAGGTGTTCCGGGCCTGCGACCGGGTCACCGTGCTGCGCGACGGCCGGGTCGCGCACAGCGGCCCGGTCGCCGGCACCACCCGGCTGCGGCTGGTGGCCACCATGCTCGGCCGCGACATCGACGAGGTACGCCGCCACGGCGCCACCACCTTCGGCGACGAGCAACGCGACGTGACCGGCACCCCGCTGCTGCACGCCGAACGGCTCACCCGCCGACCGCTGCTCGACGAGGTCAGCGTCGACGTGCACGCCGGGGAAGTGGTCGGACTGGCCGGGCTGCTCGGCTCCGGGCGTACCGAAACGGCCAAAGCGGTCTTCGGCGCCGACCCGGTCGACGCCGGCTCCGTCAAGGTCGGCGGCCGGCGTGCCCGGCGCTGGTCGCCGGCGGCGGCCATCCGGGCCGGCCTCGGCATGGTGCCCGAGGACCGCAAGGCCGAGGGCCTGATCGGCGACCTCTCGGTCCGCGACAACATCGTGCTCGCGGCGCTGCCCCGGCTCACCGTCGCCGGGTTCCTCTCCGAGCGGCGCCAGGCCGCGCTCGTCGACACCTTCGTCAGGCGCCTGCAGATCAAGATCTCGCACCCCGGCCAGAAGGTCCGCGAGCTGTCCGGCGGCAACCAGCAGAAGGTGCTGCTCGCCCGGATGCTCTGCCTGCACCCGAAGGTGCTGATCCTGGACGAGCCGACCCGGGGCATCGACGTCGGGGCGAAGGCCGAGATCCAGGCCCTCATCGACGAACTCGCCGAGCAGGGACTCGGCGTCCTGCTCATCTCCTCCGAGCTGGAGGAGGTGGTCGAGGGCGCCGACCGGGTGCTGGTGCTGCGCGACGGCGCGGTGGTCGGCACGTTCCGCGGGGACGAGGTCAGCGAGGACCGGATCATGCGGACCATCGCCAGGGCCGCGGAGGAGGACGATGACTGACCTGCGTACCGCGCTTCCCCCGCGTACCGAAATGGTGGCCTTTCTCCAGGTGGCCGGGGTCTACCTGGCCATCGCCGCGCTGCTGGCCTTCAACCTGGTGTTCACGCCCAACTTCGCCACCGTGACCAACCTGCGGCTGCAGCTCGTGCAGGTCGCGCCGGTCGCCATCGTGGCGATCGGGATGGCTCTGGTCATCGCGACCGAGGGCATCGACCTGTCGGTCGGCGCGACCATGGCGATCACCGCGGCGCTGCTGCCGCTGTATCTCGGCTACGGCGTGGGGGTGGCGATCGTGATCGCGCTCGCCGCCGGGCTCCTGGTCGGCCTGGTCAACGGGACGCTGATCGCGTTCGCCGGCATGCAGCCGATCATCGCGACGCTCGGCCTGCTGGTGGCCGGGCGCGGACTGGCGCTGGTCTTCGCCGACGGCCGCCTCACGGAGATCTTCGACCCCACATTGGACACGCTGGGCAACGCCTCCGTCCTCGGCGTACCGATCAGCGTGCTGCTGGCGCTGGCGATCACCGTCGCGGCCGGCGTCGCCGTGCACCGCACCGCGTTCGGCCGCCGGCTGCTGGCGACCGGCGGCAACCGGGCCGCCGCCACCCTGGCCGGCCTGCCGGTCAAACGGACACTGGTCACCGTCTACGTGCTCAGCGGCTTGCTCGCCGCGACCGCCGGCCTGCTCACCACCGCCCGGCAGGGCGCCAGCGACCCGTCGTTCGTCGGCCTGCTCATCGAACTGAGCGCGATCACCGCCGTCGTGGTCGGCGGCACCCCGCTGTCCGGGGGCCGGGTCCGCATTCTCGGGACACTGATGGGAGCCCTCCTGATGCAGCTCATCACCGCGACCGTGATCCAGCAGAACCTGCCCGACTCCGCGGCCCGCATGATCCAGGCCGGCATCATCGTCGCTGCCGTCTACGTGCAGCGGGGCAGGGGCGCGGCATGACCATGGTGGCGGCTCGGGCCGAGGTGAGCACCCGCGAACTGCGCTGGCGCCCGGATCGGGCCGGCGCGCCGATCGTGCTGGCCCTGGTCCTGATCGGCGGATCGCTGGTGTTCGGCGACAGCTTCGCCAGCGGGCAGAACCTCGGCAACATCGCGCTGGACAGCTCCTACCTGCTACTGATCGCCACCGGGATGACCTTCGTCATCATCAGCGGCGGGATCGACCTGTCGGTCGGGTCGCTGCTGGCGCTGGCGGGGGTGCTCACCGCGTACGGCGCGCAGTGGGGCAGCGCGGTGGCCGTCGCCCTGCCGCTGGTCGTCTGCGCGGTCTTCGGCCTGGTCAACGGCCTGCTGATCGGCCGGGCGAAAATCGCCCCGTTCATCGTCACGCTCGCCGCCCTGCTGTTCGCCCGCGGGTGTGCGTTCGCCGTTTCCAGCGAGGGCAACACGGTGCACATCATCCCGGCCGACCTGCTGCTCACCCGCCTCGGCCAGGCCGGCTGGCTCGGCCTGCACGCACCCGTCTGGATCGCGCTGGCCGCCTTCGGCCTCGGCTGGTTGCTGCTCAACCGGACCCGGTTCGGCCAGGCGGTCTTCGCGATCGGCGGCAGCCAGGAGGCGACCGAGCTGATGGGCCTGCCGGTCGCCCGGGTCCGGACTCTGGTGTACGTGCTCAGCGCCGTCCTCACCGGCGTCGCCGGTGTCCTCATCGCCGCGCAGACCTCCTCCGGGCTGCCGACCATCGGTGAGGGCCGGGAACTGGAGGCGATCGCCGCGGTGGTCATCGGTGGCACCCTGCTCACCGGCGGGGCCGGCTCGCTGAGCGGGACGCTCGCCGGCGTGCTGCTGCTCAAGGTGATCCAGAACCTGATCAACCAGGTCGGCACGCTCACCTCCTACTACCAGCAGGTGGTCAGCGGCACCTTCCTGATCGTGGTCGTGCTGGTGCAGTCGCGGCTCGCCCGCCGGAGGCGGCGGTGAACCGCCCGGCGCGCTTCGCCCCCGGCGTCGCCCGGCGCGCCCCGGCGGACACGGCCCCGGTTCGGGTGGCGGTCGTCGGCACCGGCGAATGGTGGGGCCGCCAGCACGCCGAACTGTTCGCCCGGCGCGACGACACCGTGCTGGTGGCCGTCGTGGGCCGCGACCCCGACCGTACCGCTGCCCGGGCCCGCGAGGCCGGCACCCGCGGCTATACCGACATCGACGAGATGCTGGACCGCGAACACCCCGAGCTGGTGTCGGTGTGCCTGCCGAACGAGGGCCACTTCGAACCGACGCTGCGGCTGATCCGCGCCTCAGTGCCGCTGCTGGTGGAAAAACCCCTGGTCTTCGACCTGGAGCAGGCCGACACCCTGGTCGCTGAGGCAGCCTCCCGCAAGCTGTTCGTGGGGATCAACTTCAACCATCGGTACGCCAAACCGGTACGCCTCGCCGCGGCAGCGATCGCTCGTGGCGACCTCGGCCGGCTGGCGTTCGCGACGTGGCGCTTCGGCGGTGAGGCGGGTACCAGCCGGCACCCGCACGCCAATCTGATCGAGACCCAGTGCCACGGCCTGGACATGCTGGAACACCTGTGCGGCCCGATCGCCTCGGTGATGGCGCAGGCCGCCGACCCGAGCGGCGCCGGCTGGTCCACCATGGCGGTCGCGCTGCGGTTCGCCAACGGCGCGGTCGGCAGCCTGGTGGGCAGCTACGACTCGTCGTACGCCTACCCCGACACGCACGTCGTGGAACTCAACGGCACCGCCGGGCGGGTCCAGATCCACGACACGGTACGCCGGTACAGTTTCCAGGCCGCCGGCGACGAGACGGCCCGGGTGTGGCAGGCCGGCTACTTCAACGACCTCGACCGGGACTTCCACGCCACGTTCGACGCGCACGTCGACGCGTTGCTGCCCGCTCTGCGCTCCGGCGCGGAACCCCCGGTGCCGGCCACGGCAGGACGGCGGGCGCTGTTTCTGGCGACCGCGGTCATCCGCTCGTTCGAGACCGGTCAGCGGGTGACCACCGGATGAAGATCAGCACCGGCCGGCGTCCCATCGTGGCGGTCCCGCCGTGGGCACGCACGCCGGCCCTGATGGTTCAACCCTGACTCGAGGATCACTCTCGGTTTTCCCTGCGTAACGCGAGGAAATCCTGCTCACCGACGAGCTGATCACCGGAGGGACCATGCACAGGACGATGATGGCGGCCGCCGCGGCGGGACTGCTGCTCGCGGCGGGTGGATGCGCCACAGCGACGGCCGGCGAGCCGAGCGCCGCGCCGGCAACGCCCCCGCCCACCGTGGCACCGAGCCCCACCGATTCCGCGACGACCGCGGCGCCGGACCCCGCCACCTCACGAACAGCCACGGCGCCCCGGACCACCGCCACCCGGACCCCGGCACGCCCGGCCGTGGAACGCTGCCTCACCAGGAACCTCAAGGTCACCGACGACGCGGACGACGGCGGGGCGGCGGCCGGGCACCACATCGAGTTCCTGGTCTTCGAGAACACCGCCGGCTTCTCCTGCACGCTCACCGGCTTCCCGGGCGTCTCCTTCGTCGCCGGCGCCGAGGGCAGGCAGGTGGGCAGCGCTTTTCTTCGCACCAACGCCACCAGGCGGACGGTCACCCTCACGCCGGGAAGCCGCGTGCACGCGGCGATCCTGATCGCCGACTACCGCAACGTCGACACCGCCACCTGCAAGCCGGTGCGGGTACGCGGCTACCGTGTCTACCCGCCGAACGAAACCGCCGCCGTCTTCGTCCCGGCGCCGCAAACCGCGTGCTCGGCGCCGAATCAGGCAGCCGGCCAGGTCAACCCGGTAGCACCCGGCACATCCGGCGCCTGACCACCGCCCGCAGATCCGTCACGGCGGCGTCGCGCCCGGCGCCTGGCCGCCGCTCGCAGATCCGTCACGGCGGCGTCGCGCCCGGGCGCTGCCTGACGGGCGGCGTGCTCGTGCGGCGCGAGCGCCGGCCCGGTCAGCTTCGGTCGGGGGTCCAGGCCAGCACGCCGTCATGGACGGTGGGGCGCTCGGTCGCCCAGCCGCCGAGGAACGGGTAGTCCCGCGGCAGGCGCGTCGCCCGGCTCACCCGTTTCTGCCCCAGGGCATCCAGGGTGTCGGCGAGCAGGTTCTCCATCGAGTCCCAGCTCGCGCACCAGGGCCCCTCGACCATGTCCCGGTAGAAGACCGTCCCGAAGGGACGCCGCCGGCGAGTGTCGTACACCAGGAAGTAGCCGCCGAAGTCGGTGGCGAAAGGGATCCAGGCTTCGTGCCAGATCCGGCCGCGTGTCTCCGGCGCCCGGCGCAGCACGGTCAGGCACACCGCCGCGTCGGCCGCGATTCCGGCGGCGTCGCGCAGGTGAAACCCGCCCATGAAGGAGAAGCCCGGTCCCACCGCGGTGTTGTCGGCGCCGTTGTGGCGACCCAGGCACGCCACCAGCTCAGCGGGTAGCTCCAGGCCCAGCTGACTCTCCAGCCAGGCCACCGTCGAGGCGTCCGCCGCAGGGTTGAGCGTGGCGAAGGTACGCGGCGCGTTGGCCCGCAGCCACTCCTCAAGCCCTCTCCACAGCTCACCGGTACGTGCCGTCATCGGACCGCATCAATCGCAGTGCTCGAACGGGCTCGCGTAGGTGGCCGTTCCCACCGAGCCGCCCCACTTCACGCAGGTGGCGGCGGCCGCGGCGCGGACCGGGCCGGCGTAGTAGGCGAACGAGCCGCTGTCGGTCACCCGGCTCTTGCCCTTGACCTCAAGATATGCGGTCGTCGCGGTCTTCTCACCGACCGACGTGGTCTTGAGCGTGACCACGCAGTTCTTGCCGCTGCTGGCCTGGTAGAGCAGGTAGACGCGGCCTTTGACCGCGCCCGAGGCCTTCAGCGCGGCTGAGTCGATCACCTGGTAGCCGCTGCCGCAGACCTGCGCCGCGGTGTACGGCTGGGTCGGTTCCGCCCCGGGCGGCGTCGTCGTCGGGGCCGTGGTCGGCTCGGTCGTGGGTGTGCCGGTCGTCGCTGTCGTTCCCGGTTCGGGCGCCGGGGGAGTGGTGGCGGCGTCGGTCGGCGTGGTGGTCGTCCCCGGCTGGACCGAGCGGCCGCCGGCCGGTGCCGGGGACGAGGGCCGCGTGGTGCCGTTCGGCTTGGCGGTCTTGCCGCCCTTGGACTTGCTGGGTTCGGCGGCCGGGGCTTCCTCCCGCACCGGCACGTCCTGTCCCGCGGCCTGGGCCGACGGCTGCTGAATCTGCGCCTGGCTGCCACCGCCGGACGACTGGTTGGCGAGAACCACACCGGTACCACCAAGGGCGAGCACGGCGGCGCCGGCTACAACAGCGAGCAGCTTCTTCCGCCGCCGCTTCGCTTCCTGCGCGGAGGCATCGCCCGGCGAAAAGACCGCGGCCCCGAACGCCGCCTGCCCCGGTGCCGCCGAGCCGAAGGCCGCCCCAGGCTGCCCCGGCGCCGCCGAGCCGAAAACCGCTCCAGGCTGACCGGGCCTAGCCGAACCAAAGGCGGCTCCAGGCCGGCCGGGCACCGCCGACCCGTACACACCGGACGCGGGACGGACCGAAGCAGGCGCGGAAGCGGCCGCCCGCGCCGCCTCAGCCAGCGCCGCGGCGCTGGGGAAACGCTGCCCCGGCTCCCGGGCGAGAGCGCGCAGCACCACCGCACCCACCGCCGGCGGGACATCCTCCGGCATAACCGGCGGCTGGCCGTGCACCAGCTGGGCGAGCACCGCCAGCGGGTTGTCACCCACATACGGCGGCCGGCCGGCCAGGCAGCTGAAGGCGACCGCACCCAGGGCGTACACGTCGGTGGCGGCCGACACCGGCCGGCCTTCCGCCTGCTCCGGCGCCATGTAGTGCGCCGAGCCCATCACCACGTTGGTGCTGGTGATGCCGGTGACACCGACCGACCGGGCCACGCCGAAGTCCACCAGCACGATCGCCCCGGCCGGGCGGACCAGCAGGTTGCTCGGTTTGACGTCGCGGTGGATGATGCCGGCTTCGTGGGCGGTCTGCAGGGCTTCGGCCACCTGCGCGACCAGGGTCATCGTCTCGGCGGGACCGAGCCGGCCGGCCTGCTGGATGCGTTTCGCCAGCGGGGTGCCCTCGATGTACTCCATCACCAGGTAGTCGAGGCTGTCGTTGCCGACGGCCGCGTTCTCGCCGTAGTCGTAGACCTGCACGATCCCGGGATGGCGCAGCGCGGCCATCATCCGCGCCTCGGTGCGGAACCGGGTGATGAACTCCTGGTCGGCCATCAGCGCGGGCAGCAGCACCTTGACCGCGATCTCGCGGTGCAGCAGCAGGTCGGAACCGCGCCAGACCTCGCCCATGCCCCCGGCTGCGATCCGCTGGGTCAGCTGGTAACGGCCATTGAGGACGATCCCTGGGGAAAGCACCGGATCATGCTAGTGGGCGTGCCCCGCATCGCCTGCCTTTGATCCATCAGGCGAGACCGGCGGCCGCCGCGAGGCGCTCGACGTGCTGGGCGGGGGAGCCGAAGAGCTGGGCGCAGGCGTACGCCCGGCGCAGGTACAGGTGGGCGTCGTGCTCCCAGGTGATGGCGATCCCGCCGTGCATCTGCACCATTTCGGCGGCTACCGCCCGCAGTGTCTCGGAGCAGCAGACCTTCGCGACCGAGGCCAGCGAGGAGGCCTCCGGGGCGCCGGCGACCAGCGCTTCGGCGGCGGTCCAGGAGGCCGAGCGGGCGGCTTCCAGGCGTACGTGTGCTTCCGCCAGCCGGTGTTGCAGCACCTGGAACGAACCGATCGGCCGGCCGAACTGATGCCTGGTCTTGACGTAGTCGAGGGTGAGTTCCAGGGCGCGCGCCGCGGCGCCGACCTGTTCGGCGCTGAGCGCGACGCAGCCGATGTCCCCGAGTGTGGGCGTCGAGTCCGTGCCGAGCCGGCGGGCGTGCGCGCCGTCGAGCCGCACCGTGCCCAGCCGCCGGGTCAGATCGATCGACTCCTCGGGTTCGCGGCTGACAGCCGCGGCATCCACTTCCCACAGCGTGTCCCCGGCGCAGAGGATCACCACGTCGGCCTCGGCCACGTCCGGCACATGCCGCACCTCGCCGCTCAGCGAGTCACCGGCCGGCGGTACGAAGCCGACCGCGGCGATCAGGTCCCCGGCGCAGATCCCCGGCAGCAACCGCGCGCAGGCCTCCTCGTCCCCGGACCGCACCAGCGCCTGCCCCGCCAGCACCGCCCCGAGCATCGGCACCGGCGTCAACCCCCGCCCCAGCTCCTCGAACACCACGCAGGCTTCGAGCAGCCCCGCCCCCGCCCCACCGAACCGCTGCGGCACGGCCAGCCCGGCCACCCCGATCTCCTTGCAGAGCCGCCCCCACAGCCCGGCGTCGAAACCCGCCCGCGCCGGATACCCCTCCAGCAGCCCCCGCACCGCTTCGCGCAGGGCTTCGCGTTCCTCGTTCACGCCGTTGCCTCCCCTGACGAAAGCTCCGCCATCACCCGTTCCCGATGCCGCGCCGGCGTGCCCCACGCGAGGCTCAGCGCCCGCACGCTGGTCAGCCACCGGCCCAGCCCGTGCTCCCGCGTGTAGCCGATCGCGCCGTGCACCTGCAGCGCCGCCCGGGCCGCCCGGTGCGCCGCCTCCCCGCACGCCACTTTCGCCGCGGACACGTCCACCGCCGCCCCGGTCACCGCCGCCGCATGGAGCAGCGGCCGCGCGAACTCCAGCCCGACCGCCACATCCGCCAGCCGGTGCCGCACGGCCTGGAACGCCCCGATCGGCCGGCCGAACTGGGTGCGCTTGCGCGCGTACCCGATGGTGGTTTCCAGAAGGGCGCGCCCCGCGCCCAGCAGCTGGGCCGCGCTGACCAGCGCGCCCACGTTGACCGCCCGCGTGACGGCGCCGGCGGCGCCGCCCGCGAGAACCCCGGCGGGGGAGACCTCGGTCAGGCGCCGCCCGCTGTCCATCGAGGGGTACGAGGTCCCGCCCCGCCCCGCCCACACCGTGTGCCGGCCCGCCAGCAGAATCAGCCCGGCCGTCTCCGCGCCGACGGCGAGCGGCTGCCACGGCGGCGCCGCCATGGTCGCCGTGATCCGCCCGGCCGCCAGTTCCGGCAGCCATTTCTCCGCCGGCCCGTCCTCCGCGAGACCGGCCAGCAGCGCTGGAACCGCCCCGATGGATTCCGCGACCGCTCCCGGCAGCGCATGATGCCCGAGCTCTTCGGCGACCACCACGAGGTCCGCGAGGCTCCCGCCGAACCCACCCCACCGCTCCGGCACGATCAGCCCGGCCACACCCAGCTCGGCAAGCCGTTCCCAGTCGAGGGAGGCGGACAGCGCTTCGTGCACCGTCGCCGCGAACGCGACCTGCTCCGTGCTCGGCGCCAGCCTCATCGCGGCAGCCCCAGCACCCGCTGCGCCACGATGTCCCGCTGGATCTCGTTCGTCCCCGCGTAGATGGGCCCCGCCAGCGAGAACAGATAGCCCGAGGTCCACTCCGGAGTGATCTCGGCCCGCGCCCCCAGGACCTCCAGCGCGGTCTCGTGCACCGCCACGTCCAGCTCGGACCAGAACAATTTCGTGGCGCTGGGCGGCGCCGGCGTGTCGATCGACGCATAGGCCCGCATCCGGTACGCCCGCGCCCCGATCCACGCGTCCACCACCCGGTCCCGCAGCGCCGGATCCTTCTCTTCCTGCCACAACGCGACCAGACGCTGCGCCGCGGCCGTGAACCGCCCCGGCCCTCGCAGCGAGAATCCCCGCTCGTGCCCGGCCGTGCTCATCGCCACCCGCCACCCGTCCCCGGGCGTCCCGATCACGTCCTCGTCCGGCACGAAGACCTCATCGAAGAAGATCTCCGCGAACCCCGCCGACCCGTCGATCTGCCGGATCGGCCGCACACTCACCCCGTCGGCCCGTAGATCCACCATCAGATAGCTCAGCCCGCGGTGCCGCCCCGCCGCCGGATCACTGCGGAACAGCCCGAACGCCCGGTCCGCCACCGCCGCCCGCGAACTCCACGTCTTCTGCCCGCTGACCAGCCACCCGCCGTCGACCCGATCCGCCCGCGACCGGATCGCCGCCAGATCGCTGCCGGCCTCCGGCTCCGACCACGCCTGCGCCCACACCTGCTCGGCACGGGCCATCGGCGGCAGGATCCGCGCGCACTGCTCCGCCGTCCCGTGCGCCAGCAGGGTCGGCGCCAGCAGGAACAACCCGTTCTGTCCGATCCGCGGGGGCGCCCCGGCCGCGTAGTACTCCTCATCGAAGATCAGCGCGCGCAACGGTGGGGCCGCCCGCCCGCCGTACTCCACCGGCCACGACACCGCCGCCAGACCGGCGTCAGCCAGGCTCCGCTCCCACTCGCGACCCTCCGAAGCGCCCGGCGCGTTGCGCGCCAGCCACTCCCGCACCTCGTTCCGGAACGCGACCGCCTCCGCGTCCAGCTCTAGATTCACCGTGCTGCCTTCTTCATCGCCTCCGCGTCCATGCCGGCCAGCGGATCCGCGCTGACCTCCGCATTGTGCGAGTGCGCCACATGGTGCAGCCCGAACACCGCGTCCATGCCGGAGCGCATCCCCATCTGGTCCTCGCACAGGTTCACCGCCCGCTTCGCGAGCGCCAAACCGAACGCCGGCATGCCGGCGACCCTCTCGGCCAGGGCGAGGGTCGCGCTCTCCAGGTCCGCCCGCGGCACCACCTGATTGACCATCCCGATCTCGTACGCCCGGCGCGCCCCGAATCGTTCCCCGGTGAACAGCACCTCCTTGGCCATCCGCGGCCCCAGCACCCACGGGTGGGCGAAGTACTCCACCCCCGGAATGCCCATCCGCAGCACCGGGTCGGCGAAGAACGCGTCCTCGGCCGCCACGATCAGGTCGCACACCCACGCCAGCATCAGCCCACCGGCGATGCACGCCCCCTGCACCATGGCGATCGACGGTTTCGGAATCTCCCGCCACCGCCGGCACATGCCCAGGTAGACCTCCATCTCCCGGGCATACCGCCGGTCCGCCCCGGCCCGCGACGTGTGGTCCCACCACTGCACGGCCCGCCGTTCGAACGACGTGTCCGCGTCCCGCTCCGGCGTGCCGATGTCATGCCCGGCCGAGAAGTGGTCACCCGCCCCGGCCAGCACGATCACCGCCACCTCCGGGTCGTCGACCGCCCGGCTGAACGCGTCGTCCAGCGCATACGTCATCGCCGAGTTCTGCGCGTTGCGATAGCGCGGCCGGTTCATGGTGACCAGCGCGACCGGGCCCCGCCGCTCGTAGAGCACCACCTCGCTCACCACGCCGGCTCCTGCCGCAGCTGGTACTTCACGACCTTGCCGGAGGCGTTGTGCGGCAGCTCCCGCCGCATCACCACGCTGCGCGGCACCTTGTAGCCGGCGAGCCGCTCCCGGCAGTACTGGATGACCTCGATGACCGACACCCCGTGTCCCGGCCGTGGCACCACATAGGCCCGGCCGATCTCCCCGAGCCGCTTGTCCGGCACGCCGATCACCGCCGCCTCGGACACGCCGGTCATCTCGGCGAGCACCCGCTCCACCTCGGCCGGGTAGACGTTGAACCCGCCGCAGATGTACATGTCCTTGAGCCGGTCGGTGATGGTCAGATTGCCGTGCTCGTCCAGCCGCCCCACGTCGCCGGTGTGCAGCCACCCGTCGGCGTCGATCGCCTCCGCGGTGGCCTGCGGATCGTCGAGGTAGCCGAGCATCACGTTCGGCCCGCGCAGCAGCACCTCCCCGTCGCTCTCGCTGATCCGCACCTGCATCCCGCCGGCCGCCCGGCCGCTGGTCGACGCCACGGTCCACAGGTCGTCGCCGGGCCGGCACATGGTCGCCACCACGGCCTCGGTCAGCCCGTACGCCGTCAGCACCGTGCTGAACCCCAGCTCCGCACGGATCCGCTCGACCAGCGCCGCCGGCACGGTCGCCGCCCCGGTCACCGCCAGCCGCAGCGACGACAGGTCGTAGGCGTCCCGGGCGTGATGATCGAGCAGACTCAGGTAGAGCGTCGGCGCCCCGGGCAGCACGGTGATCCGCTCCGCCGCGATGACCTCCAGGGCCCGCCGCGCGTCGAAGACCGGCAGCGGCACCACGGTCGCCCCGCTCAGCAGGCACGCGAGGATCCCTGCCTTCAACCCGAAACTGTGGAAGAACGGGTTCACCACGAGGTAACGGTCCTCAGGGGACAGCCCACCGAGCTCGGCCCACGTCGCCGCCACCCCGAGGGCCTGCCGGTGGGCGCTCATCGCCCCTTTGCTGCGCCCGGTCGTCCCCGACGTGAACAGGATGTCGCTGACGTCGTCCGGCGAGACGGTCGCCGCCCGGGTGTCCGCCTCGTCGGCCGGCACCTCGTCCGCCCGGGCCAGGAACGACTCCCAGTCCTCGGTGAGCCGCACCACCACCGGCGGCAGCTCCGCGCCGGTCGCCCGCAACGCCGCCAGCCGGTCGGCGCCCAGGAACGGCCCGGTCACCATCAGCGCACGAGCGCCGCTGCGGCCGATCACGTCGGCCGCCTCCACCCCGGTGTACCGCGTGTTCACCGGCACCAGGGTCGCGCCCGCGCAGCTCGCGCCGAGCGCCGCCAGCATCCAGTGCGACGTGTTCGGCGCCCACACGGCCACCCGGCCACCGGGGTCGATCCCGGCCGCGATGAACGCCCGGGCCACCCTGCCTACCTCGTCTCGCAGCTCGGCGAAGCTCCACCGCCCCACGCCCGGTTCCACCAGCGCGGGCGCCGGACCGAACCGTTGCGCTGCCTCCGCCACCGCCGCCGGGATGGTCGAGTCCATCCGGGGCCTCCTAGGAACAGGTGGTTTACCAAGCAAGTGCTTGGTCGGTAGGGTGAGCGTACGCGCGCTCCCGGAGGTGACGCCAGTGCAGGACGACGAGGCCTTCCGGCGGGAAATCAGGGACTGGCTGGCCGCCAACCTCACCGACGACGTGCGCGGCGCCGGCGGCCCCGGCCGGGAGAACGAGGCCTTCCCGCAGCGGCTCGCCTTCGCCCGGCGGCTCGCCGCCGCCGGCTGGACCACGCTGGCCTGGCCGGTGGCGCACGGTGGGCGCGGCGCCTCCCTCACCCAGCAAGTGATCTTCCATGAGGAGTACGCGAAAGCCGCCGCCCCCAGCCGCGTCGACCACATCGGCACCACCATGGTCGGCCCCACCCTGATGGACCACGGCACGCCCGCGCAGCAGCGCCGGTTCCTGCCCGCGCTGGCCGCCGTCGACGAACTGTGGTGCCAGGGCTATTCCGAACCCGGCGCCGGCTCCGATCTGGCCGGCGTCACCACCCGCGCCCGCCTCGACGGCGACCACTGGGTTCTCACGGGACAGAAGGTGTGGACGTCGCTCGCCCACGTCGCCGACTGGTGTTTCGTGCTGGCCCGCACCGAGCCGGTCCCGGACGGCGGCCCCCGGCATCGCGGCCTGTCCTACCTGCTGGTGCCGATGCGCCAGCCCGGCGTCACGGTCCGCCCGATCCGGCAGCTCACCGGGGACAGCGAGTTCAACGAGGTCTTCTTCGACGACGCCCGCACCGAGGCCGGCCTGGTCGTCGGCCGCCCCGGCGACGGCTGGAAGGTCGCCATGGCCACGCTGGCGTACGAGCGGGGAGCCGCCACCGTCGGCCAGCAGATCGGCTTCCAGCGCGACCTCGACGACCTGGTCGCGCTGGCCCGGCGCACCGGCGCGGCCACCGACCCGCTGCTGCGCGAACGGCTGACCCGCGCCTGGATCGACCTGACCGTGCTGCGCTCGCACACCCTGCGCTCGCTGTCCGCGCCACAGCCCCCGCCCGGCAACCCCTCGGTGGTCAAGCTGCTCTGGACCCGCTGGCGGCAGGGCCTCGGCGAGCTGGCGATGGACGTGCTCGCCACCGGCGGCGACGACCGCGACGCCGAGCGCTGGCATCGGCTGTTCCTGTTCAGCCGCGCCGACACCGTCTACGGCGGCTCCAACGAGATCCAGCGCGGCATCATCGCCGAGCGCGTCCTCGGCCTGCCCCGCCAGGCGCGACGGTGAACCCGCAGCCCCCGGCCGGTCGCGGACTGCTGACCGGCAAGGTCGTCGTGGTCACCGCCGCGGCCGGCGCCGGGATCGGCTCCGCGGTCGCCCGCCGCTGCCTCGACGAGGGCGCCCGCGTGGTGCTCGGCGACAGCCACGAACGCCGGCTCGGTGAGATCCGTGACCGGCTCGCCGACGCGTACCCGGCCCGGGTCTGGGCGATCCCCTGCGACGTGACCGACGAGGCCGCCGTTCAGCGGCTGATCAGCGGCGCCTGCGACCGGTACGGCCGCCTCGACGTCCTGGTCAACAACGCCGGGCTGGGCGGCGACCGCCCGGTGACCGAGATGACCGACGACGAGTGGGACCTGGTCCTCGACGTCACCCTGACCGGCACGTTCCGCTGCACCCGGGCCGCGCTGCGCCGCATGATCGCCCAGGGTGGCGGCGGCGCCGTGGTCAACAACGCCTCGGTGCTCGGCTGGCGTGCGCAGGCCGGCCAGTCGCACTACGCGGCAGCCAAGGCCGGTGTCATGGCCTTCACCCGGTGCACCGCGCTGGAGGTGGCGCGGCACGGCATCCGGGTCAACGCGGTGGCGCCCAGCCTCGCCGCGCATCCGTTCCTCAGCAGGGTGATCAGCGAGGAGGAGCTGGCCGTGCTGGCCGGGCGGGAGGCGTTCGGCCGGGCCGCGCACCCGTGGGAGGTGGCGACCGTGGTGGCGTTCCTCGCCAGCGACTACGCCTCCTACCTCACCGGCGAGTGCCTTTCGGTCAGCAGCCAGCATCCCTGATGCTCCAGAACCTGCGTCATCTGCATTTACTCAGGGGTTTTCATCTATGTTACGGATAAGTAGATTGTAACGCGTTCTACTGTGAGGAGGACGCGATGAAGCGGCGGTTCACAGGTGCGACACTCTTCGGGCTGGGGGTTCTCTGCCTGCTCGTGGCCGGCGCGCTGGCCTGGATCATCGTCCCGTCCCAGCGGAAGGTGCCCCTCGACCTGGTCCCGCCGGACACCGTCGTGGAGGCGACCAACGCCACGTTCGCCCAGGCCCAGTTGGGCCCGGACGGTGCGCCACAGCTCACCGTGGAGAACGCCGGCCTGCGTACGATCACCGGCATCAAACCGGACTTCGAGGCCGCCGCCGAACTCACCGGCGACCGGGCCGGCAATACGGTGATCTGGAACGTGTACCACGCCACTGACCGGACCGACACCGGCGCCGCGATCAACCGCTCGGAGAGCCGGATCGCCCTCGACCGCGAATCCGGTGCCGCCGTGTCCTGGGCTGGGCAGTGCCACAACGAGACCCAGGAGGACCCGGCGCAGAACATCGCCTGCGCGCCGGGCAACGTCGACTTCGAGGGCCAGCTCTACCTCTTCCCGTTCGGCACGCAGAAGGAGACCTACCTCTACTGGGACTCCGCCCTGCACGAGGCGCTGCCGATGCAGTACCAGGACGAGGAGGAGTACAACGGGCTGCCCACCTACCGGTTCCAGCAGGAGATCCCGGACCAGGTGATCGAGATGGAACCGCAGCAGCTCAGCGCCCTGCTCGGCTTCCTCACCCCCGGTTCCACCACCGGTTCGGTCACCTATCGGGCGACCCGCACCCTCTGGGTGGAGCCCGAGACCGGCGCCATCGTCGGATACCGCGAGCAGCAGCACCGCGAACTCGTGCCGACCGTCGGCACGCCGGTGGTCATCTTCGACGCGGACATGAGCTACGACCAGGCCACCCTCGAGGCGGTCCACGAGGAGGCGTCGAGCGGGCGCACCATGCTGCTGGTCCTCGGCGTCTACGTGCCGATCATGCTCGCCGTCGTCGGGGTGCTGCTGGCCGTGCTCGGCTATCTGCTCGCCCGCCGCGACCGCCGGCCACAGCGGCCCCTCCCGGCGTACGCCGCCGAGGAGCCCGAGACAACCCGAGCGCAGGCCTGAGCCGATCGTGCCCGCCACCCGGCACCGCCATGTCCTGTTCCTCAACTGGAGGGACACCCGCAACCCCGACGGAGGCGGCTCCGAGGTCTTCGTCGAACGGGTCGCCGCCGAACTCGTGGCGCGCGGCCACCAGGTTACCCTGCTCTGCGCCGCGCATCCCGGCGCGCCCGCCGACGAGACCCTGCCCACCGGCGTACGGGTGCTGCGGCGCGGCGGCTGGCGCACCGTCTACCTGTGGGCGTTCTGGACCTACCTCACCGGCGGTCTGCGGCCCGACCTGATCGTCGACGTCTGCAACGGCGTCCCGTTCCTGTCCCCGCTCTACGCCGGCTGCCCGACCCTCGTGGTCGTCCACCACGTGCACCGCGAACAGTGGCCGGTGGTGCTGCCCGGCTGGCGCGGCCGCCTCGGCTGGTGGCTGGAGTCCCGCCTCGCCCCGCGGGTCTACCGCCGCTGCCGATACGTCACCGTCTCCGAGGCGACCCGCGAGGAACTCGTCCGGCTCGGCGTCGGCCCCGAGCGCATCACCATCGTCCGCAACGGCGTCACCCCGGCACGCGGGGCGGACTTCCCGCGTACGCCGTACCCCAGCCTGGTCGTGCTCGGCCGCCTGGTGCCGCACAAGCGCGTCGAACTGGCCCTGCGCGCCCTGGTCGCGCTGCCGGACGCCCGGCTGGTCGTGGCCGGGCGCGGCTGGTGGGAGCCGGAGCTGCGGCGGCTGGCCGCCGCGCTCGGCGTCGCCGAGCGCACCGAGTTCACCGGGCACATCAGCGAGCAGTGCAAACACCGGCTGCTCGCGACCTGCTGGGTGGCGCTGCTCCCGTCGCTCAAGGAGGGGTGGGGGCTGACCATCCTGGAGGCCGGGCAGCGCGGCACCCCGACCATCGCGTTCCGCGAGGCGGGCGGGGTGCGTGACGCGATCGTCGACGGCCACACCGGGCTGCTCGCCGACGACCTCGACGACTTCGTCACGAAGATCCGCTGGCTGCTCTGGGACCATGCGGCACGGCGGCGGCTCGGCGCGGCAGCCCATGCCTACGCCGAGAATTTCACCTGGACCGAGTCGGGCCGCCGCTTCGCCCGGGTGGTGGACGAAGCAGCGGACCGGCCCCGTCAGCGGGTGCCGTAGAAGTCCGGCGGCACCGCCGGGTCCCCGTTGGACGTGTTGGAGGCGACCTCGGTGGCGCTCGGGTTGAGCGCGGCCATCATCGCCGTGACGCCGATGACCGCGAGCACGATCGCAACGATCGCACTCACCACGAGGCTCTTCACCAGTAGCATCCGAAACTCCTCACAGCCGCTCGATGATGCTCGCGGTGGACATCGCGCCACCCGCGCACATGGTGATCAGCGCGGTGCCGCTGCCCGACCGCTCCAGCTCGTGCAGTGCGGTGGTGATCAGCCGGGCGCCCGTGCTGCCGACCGGATGGCCCAGCGCGATCGCCCCACCATTGACGTTAACCCGGTCCGGGTCCGCGTGGTACACCCCGAGCCAGGAGAGAACGACGCTTGCGAATGCCTCGTTCACCTCGAAGATATCCACATCGTCGATTTTCATGCCTGCCCGGGACAGAACTCGCTCGGTCGCGCTGACCGGTCCGTCCAGGTGGTAGTAGGGTTCCGCGCCGATCAGGCACTGGGCGACGATCCGGGCGCGCGGCCGCACCCCGAGCTCGGCGGCCCGGTCCGCGTCCATCAGCAGCACGGCCGCCGCGCCGTCGGATATCTGCGACGAGGTGCCCGCGGTGTGCCGCCCGTCCGGCAGCACCGGCCGCAGCCCGGCCAGCCCCTCCAGCGTGGTCTCCCGCAGCCCCTGGTCACGCTTGACCCCGGCCACCGGGGTCACCTCGCGGTCGAACCGGCCCTGCGACCAGGCGCGGGCCGCGTTCGCCTGCGAGCGCACCCCGAACCGGTCCAGGTCGGCCCGGCTCAGCCCGCGCCGCTCGGCGATCCGCTCGGCCGCCACATACTGATTCGGCAGGTCCAGATCCCACGAGTCGGGGCGGGGCGAGCCCGCGGTGCCCAGATTGGCACGCAACGGCACCCGGCTCATCGACTCCACCCCGCAGGCGACGCCGACGCTGATCGCGTCGGCCGCGATCAACCCCGCGATCAGGTGGGCGGCCTGCTGGGCGGAGCCGCACTGCGCGTCGACGGTTGCGCACCCCGTCGCGTACGGCAGGCCGGCGTGCAGCCACGCGGTCCGGGTCACGTTGTTCGACTGCTCGCCGCCCTGCGTGACGCACCCGCCGATCACCTGCTCCACCACGGCCGGATCCAGCCCGGAGTGCGACAGCAGCGCGCGCTGGGTGGCACCGAGCAGTTCGGCCGCGTGCAGCCCCGACAGCCACCCGTCACGGCGGCCGATCGGGGTGCGGACCGCATCGACGATCACCGGTACACCCACGCTCGACTCCTTCTAGAACGTGTTCTTATCCTGAACCTACCATCCGGTACGAGGATCGTGTTTGAATCGGTAGAACCTGTTGCTGTAGGAGGAGCCGTGGCCGAGCCGCGCACCCGCATCGACTTCACCGATCCGGACATCTACGTCCACGGCATCCCCCAGGCCGAGTTCGCCGAGGCCCGCCGGGACTGTCCGGTCAGCTGGGTCCCGCAGCCCCGCGGCAGCGCCGGCTTCGACGACGACGGGTACTGGGCGGTCACCAGACACGCCGACGTGATGACCGTGTCGCGCGACAGCGACACCTACTCCAGCTGGGAGAACACCGCGATCGTCCGCTTCCAGGCGGACATGCCGCGCGACCGCATCGAGCTGCAGCGCTACGTGCTGCTCAACATGGACCCGCCGCAGCACACCAAACACCGGGCGATCGTGTCGCGCGGCTTCACCCCGCGCGCCATCAACAGCCTGCGCACCGCGCTGACCGCCCGCGCCGAGCGGATCGTCGCCGAGGCCGCGGCCTCCGACACCGGCGACTTCGTCACCGAGGTCGCCTGCGAGCTTCCGCTGCAGGCCATCGCCGAACTGCTCGGCGTGCCCCAGGACGACCGGCGCAACGTCTTCGACTGGTCGAACGCCATGATCGGCCAGGACGACCCGGAGTACCAGGCCACCGCCGACCCGATCGAACCCGCGATGTCCCTGCTCGGCTACGCCATGCAGCTGGCCGACGAACGCCAGACCTGCCCGCGCGACGACATCGTCACCACCCTGGTGAAGGCGGAGATCGACGGTGAGCACCTGTCCACCGACGAGTTCGGCTTCTTCGTGCTGATGCTCGCCGTCGCCGGCAACGAGACCACCCGCAACGCCATCTCGCACGGCATGCTGGCCCTGCTCGAACACCCCGACCAGTGGGAGCTCTACAAGCAGACCCGGCCGCGCACCGCCGTCGACGAGTTCGTCCGCTGGGGCACCCCGGTCAACTCCTTCCAGCGCACCGCCCTGCACGACACCACTCTCGGCGGCGTGCCGATCAGCGCCGGCCAGCGGGTGGCGATGTTCTACGGCTCGGCCAACTACGACGAGGACGTGTTCACCGACCCGCAGACGTTCGACATCACCCGCAGCCCCAACCCGCATCTCGGCTTCGGCGGCAGCGGCGCCCACTTCTGCCTCGGCGCCAACCTGGCCCGCCTGGAGATCGACCTCATCTTCAACGCGATCGCCGACCGGATGCCCGACATCACCCTGGCCGGCCCGCCCCAGCGGCTGCGCTCCGGCTGGATCAACGGCATCAAGCACCTCCCGGTCCGCTACCGCTGACCACAGGCACCCCGCCCTCAGCCCGCCCACCCAGCCGCCACCCAGCGCCGTGCCGGCGCCGCTCGCCCAGCGCTGTGCGTCAGCCACCCCGCCCGGCTGCCCCGCAGTGTCGTGTTCGCGCCGCTCGCCCAGCGCTGTGCGTCAGCCGAGGCGCCCGGCTGGCGTGGGGTGTCGAGTTAGCGCCGCGAATACAGCGCTGGGGGTCAGCCGGGTGGTCCGGCTGGCGTGGGGTGTCGCGTTCGCGCCGGGAACACAGCGCTGGGCGTCAGCCGAGTTGCCCGGCTGGCAGGCCGTGTGCGGGCGCATCCCGCGTACGGATGCGGGTGTCGGGAAGGTCTCCGCCGCAGCGGCGGCGGGGTCAGGAGTGCGTGGCCAGGAAGGTGTCCAGGCAGCGTTCGGCGTTGGCGGTGATGGTGAGCGCCGGGTTGGCGAGCGCGGCGGAGCCGGGCAGCAGGGCGCCGTCGACGCAGTAGAGGTTGGCGTAGCCGGCCACCCGGCCGGCGAAGTCGGTGGCCCTGCCCATCACGAGGCCGCCGAGCGGATGGTAGGTGTTGTGGGAGCCCAGCCCCATGCCGGTGTTGCGGTCGTAGGTGGGCAGGCCGGTGAGCAGGCTGTCCTTGCTGCCCTCGGTGGCCCACCACAGCCGGGTCGCCAGATCCCGCCCGGCCCTGTCCGACGACGTCTGCATCTCGGCATACGGCCAGTGGACCTTCCCGGTGCCGGTGGCCGCGTCGTAGCGGATCTCGCCGCGTTCCGGCGCCAGGCTGGTGATCAGGTGCGCGGTCGTGGACGGCAGCCAGGACGGGATCGGTGCGGCTTCCCAGGCCATCGACGCCGGGGCGTACGGATTGCTGTCGTCGAAGAAGCGTGAGTTGCCCGGCCCGCCCTGCGCGCTGCCGACGGTCTTGCGCAGGTTGAGGCGGGCGATCAGGAAGTCCCCGTTGTTGCCCCAGCCTTTGCCGACCTCGGTGCTGGTCAGCCGGGGGAGCCGCCCGCGGGCGCGGGAGGTGAGCAGCAGCGACGTGCTGCCGAGCGACCCCGCGGCGAGGAACAGGAACTCGGCCGGCAGCACCTTGGACGCCAGCACGGCGCCCCGGTCGTCGATCTGCCGGCAGGCCACCTCGAAGCGTTCCTGCCCGGACACCTCGCGGATCTCGGTGACCTCGTGCAGCGGCAGCACGGTCACGTTGCCGGTGGCTTCGGCCCAGGCGAGATAGTTGCGGTCGACGCTGTGTTTGGCGCCGGAGTTGCTGCCGAACGGGCCCTCACCGATCGAGTGGCACTTGACCGCCCGTCCGGCGAGCTCGTCGCGGACGACGTCCCAGTCCACGCCGAACGGCACCGGGACCGCGGTGCGGCCGAACTCGGCGACGTACTGCAGCCAGGCCCGCGCGCCCTCGAAGCCGGGGGCGGCCTGGATGTCGTCGGGGATGGTGGCGGCGCCCAGGTTCTGCCGGGCGCGCGGCCAGTAGACGGTGTCGAACTCGGTGTAGGGGAGTTCGGCCGGGTAGACCTTCTCCCAGTCGGCCCGCCGCGGCTGGGGCAGGAACATGCCGATCACCAGGGAGCCGCCGCCGACGCCGGCCCCGCACATCACCTGGATGCCGTCGCCGACGTGTTTCTGGATCAGCCCGGCCCGGCGTTCGATGACTTTGCTGGTGTCCAGCCCGAGCGGCGGCCGGTCGCCGAACCAGGCGCAGCGCCAGTCCGGGTCGCTGATCGTGCAGAAGGTGGTGCCGGAGCCGTCGACGGTCCAGCGGCGGCCGCGTTCCAGGACGGTCACCACCATGCCGGCCCTGGCCAGCCGGTGCGCCGCGACCGCGCCGCCGAACCCGCTGCCGATGATCACCGCGGTGCGGCCCCGCAGGGCGGGCACCTGGCGCAGGGCGACGGCGCCGGCGCTGAGCGCGCCGGCCTGGAGCACGGTACGGCGTTTCACGGCTGCCTCCCGACCACCCACATGGAGAAGAACTGGGATCCGCCCCCGTACGCGTGGCCGAGCGCGGTCGCCGCCCCCGCCACCTGATGGTCACCGGCCCGCCCCATCACCTGCATGGCCGCCTCGGCGAACCGCAGCAGCCCGGACGCGCCGATCGGGTTGGAGCAGAGCACCCCGCCGGACGGGTTGACCGGCAGCGCCCCACCGATGCGGGTCTCGCCCGATTCGACGAGCTTCCACCCCTGCCCTTGCCCGACGAATCCAACATTCTCCAGCCACATCGGCTCGAACCAGGAGAACGGCACGTACAGCTCGGCCACATCGATCTCATCCAGCGGCGACTTGATCCCGGCCGCCGACCACAGCGCGGATGCCGCCGCAACCCCGGCACGGGGATTGACGTGGTCCTTCCCGGCGTAGAAGGTCGGCTCGGTCCGCATCGCCGTGGCCCGGATCCAGGCCACCTGCTGCGCGGATGCTGAAGCCGCCGCCTCGTCCCCGATCACGATGGCGCACGCCCCGTCCGACGACGGGCAGGTCTCGTCGTAGCGCACCGGGTCCCACAGCATCGTCGACGACTGCACCGACTCCAGGGTGATCTCCGGCTGGCGCAGGTGAGCGTACGGATTGAGCGCCCCGTTGCGCCGATCCTTGACCGCCACCAGCGCCCCGATGTGCGGCGGCGCGTCGAAGCGCCGGATGTAGGACCGGATGTGCGGCGCGAAGTACCCGCCCGCCCCGGCCCCGATCGGCGCGGTGAACGGCGGCTGGATCGACAGCGCCCACATCGCGTTCGACTCGGACTGCTTCTCGAACGCCACCGCCAGCACCCGCCGGTGCACCCCGGAGCGGATCAGGCTGGTCGCCACGATCGCGGTGGCCCCGCCCACCGATCCGGCCGTGTGCACCCGCAGCAGCGGCTTCCCGACGGCGCCCAGAGAGGAAGCCAGGAACAGCTCCGGCATCATCACGCCCTCGAACAGGTCCGGCGCCTTGCCGAGCACCACCGCGTCGATCTGTGACCAGTCGGTGCCGGCGTCGGCCAGGGCCCGGTCGATCGCCTCCCGGCACAGCCCGGCCATCGACACGTCGGTGCGGCGGGTGCGGTGGTGGGTCTGCCCGGTTCCGAGTACAGCGGCGCGTCTCATCGGCTCTCCAGCACGCATACGAGATTCTGCTGGAGGGCGGGCCCGCTGGTGGCGTGCCCGGCCACCCGGTTCGCCCGCCCGGACATCACCTCCTCGGCCGCGGCGCCGATCCGGGACAGCCCGGCCGAGAACATCGCGTCGCCGTCACCCGGGATGACCTTCCCGGCCGGGATGTCCAGCGCCGCCCGCAGCAGCAGTTCCTGTGAGGTGAACGGCGCGTGCAGCGCCACCAGGGCCACGTCGCCGTCCAGCCCGGCGTCGCGGGCCGCGGCGGTCGCCGACGGCACCGCGGTCAGGTCACGTTCGCCCAGCCCCGGTGGGTCGACGCGATGCGCGAACCCGGAGATCCAGGCGGGGCGCTCACGCAGCCGGGTGGCCCGCTCGCCGGCGGCGAGCACGATCGCGGCGGCACCGTCGGTCACCCTGGTCACATCGTGGGCTCGCAACGGATCGGAGACGTACGGCTGAGCGAGCAGTGCCGTGGCATCGGCACGGGTGTCGCGAGCCGCCACCGCCGCCATGTCGTTCTCGGTGAACATGCCCGCGTCCAGGGCCAGCCGGGCCTGCAGCGCCGCCACCGCCACCGCGTCCGGCCACAGCGGCGCCGCCGTGTACGGGTCCAGCTGCAGCGCCAGCACCCGGTGCAGCTCTCCGGCGCTGGCCTTGCCGAACCCGTACACCAGCGCGGTCTCCGCCTCCCCGGCCAGGATCTTGACGTAGGCCTCGTAGAGCGCCCACGCCGCGTCCATCTCCACGTGCGACTCGCTGATCGGCGGCACCGCCCCGATCGCGTCGACCGCGTTGACGAACGAGAACGCCCGCCCGGCCAGATAGTCCGAGGATCCGGAGCACCAGAAGTCCACCCGCTCCTTGGGCAGCCCGGCCGCGCCGAGCGCCTGCCCGATGACCGGGACCAGCGTCTCCACCCCGCTGGTGGTGAGCGAGGAGTCGGACCGGGCGAAACCGATGACGGCGACGGCGTTCACAGATGCTCCGCGTACGACTCGTAGGGTGCGTCGGGCTCGCCGGTGGCCTCGAAGTGGGCGATGTTCTCCGGCGTGGTGGACCACTGCTCCCGGGGCCGCCAGACCGCGGCCACCCGCAACCCCATCCGCACCCGGTCGGCGGCGACGCCCAGGATCAGGTGCTGGATCGGGATGTCGGCGCCGTCCAGCAGCACCTGCGCCACCGCGTAGGGCGGGTCCAGCCGCTGCCCGGCGAACGGCACGTTGACCACGCAGAACGTGGTGACCGTGCCGCGGTCGGCGACCTCGACCACCTCGTCCGGCGCGACCCCGTCGGCGGGGCAGACGCGCGGCGGCACGTACACCTTGCGGCAGACCGGGCAGCGCTGCCCGATGAGCCGGCCCTCGGCGAGCGCGCGCAGGTAGCGGTCCTCCTCGTCGGAGGTGGTGTGCCGGTAGTGCAGCCGGATCGGCGTCGTCATGATCGTCACCGGTTCGCCCGGCTCGCCCGGTGCGGACGGCTCAGCCGGTTCCGGCTCGAAGCAGGCGATGTCGCGGATGTGCCCGGTGGGGTTCTCCGACCAGCGGATCCGCACCCGCATCCCGGTGCGCATCCGGTCCGGCGCGCCGGCGTCGACCGCGTGCAGCAGGGGAGTGTCCGCCCCGTCGAGCCGGACCAGCGCCCACCCGAACGGCTTCTCCAGCGGCTGGCCCTCCAGCGGGCGTTCGGTCCAGGTCCAGCTGACCACGGTGCCGGTGGGCAGCACCTCGACCAGGTCGGTGACCGGTGCGTGGGTGACCGGGTCGTACTCCACCGGCGGCACGTGGACCCGGCCGTCCGCGGTCCGGCTGCCCAGCACCCGCCGGTCGCGCAGCCCCGCCATGAACCGGCCCAGCACCGGCCCCAACGAGCGGGTGTAATCGAAGGCGATCGTCATCGGGGCTTCCACGCCCCTGAGTGAAACACGTTCCAATATTGCCCGGCAAGAACCGCGTCAGAGGGTTCTGCATCACTGGAACGAGTTATAGAGTCGCGCCATGACGGGCATCGGGATGTGGACGATCGCACGCGAGTCGCCGCAGCTGGCGGCCATCGTGGACCCGGACGGTCGGACGGTCACCTACGGCGAGCTCGCCGCCGAGGCCGACCGGATCAGCCGGGGGCTGCGCTCCGCCGGGCTCAGCGCCGGCGACACCGTGGCGCTGCTGCTGCCCAACGGCGCGGACATCCTCACCGCCTACTTCGCGGCTGTGCAGATCGGGCTGCACGTCGTACCCCTCAACTGGCATCTCACCGGCGCCGAGCTGGGCTACATCCTGCGCGACAGCGGCGCGCGCGCCTTCATCGCGCACGAGCGCTTCACCCGGGCCGCGCAGGACGCGGCTTTCACCGGCGACCGCTTCGCGGTCGGCGACATCCCGGGCTTCGAGCCCCTGGAGTCGCTCGGCGCCGGCGGATCAGGCAGACCCGGCGGACGTACGATGGGCGCGCTCATGGTCTACACGTCCGGCACGTCCGGGCGCCCCAAGGGGGTACGCCGCCCGCTGCTCGGTCTCGACCCGGACGACGTGCCGCCGGTCTCGCTCTGGTTCTTCGGCCTGTTCGGCCTCCGCCCGTTCGACGATCACGTGCATCTGTGCTGCTCACCGCTCTACCACACGGCGGTGATGAACTTCGCCGTGATCTCCGTCCAGTTCGGGCACACCGTCGTGGTGATGGACCACTGGGACGCCGAGGAGTTCCTGCGGCTCGTGGAGCGGCACCGGGTCACCCACAGCCACATGGTGCCCACCCAGTTCCGCCGCCTGCTCGCCCTGCCCGCCGAGACGCGATCCCGTTACGACGTCTCGTCGATGCGCGCGATGATCCACGGCGCCGCGCCCTGCCCGCAGCCGGTGAAACGGGCGATGCTCGACTGGTTCGGTCCGGTGGTGATCGAGTACTACGCGGCCTCCGAGGGCGGCGGCACGCTGATCACCGCGGCGGAGTGGCAGGAGCGTCCCGGCTCGGTCGGCCGCGCCTGGCCCGGCTCCCGGGTGCGGGTCCTCGACGACGACGGCAAGGACGCCCCGGCCGGCACTCCCGGCCAGGTCTACCTGCAGATGGGTGACGCCACCTTCGAATACCACGGCGACGCCGAGAAGACCCGGGCCTCCTGGCGGGACCGGATGTTCACCGTCGGCGACATCGGCTATCTCGACGACGACGGCTACCTCTTCCTCTGCGACCGCGCCTCCGACGTGATCATCACCGGCGGCGTGAACGTCTACCCCGCCGAGATCGAGAGCGAGCTGGCGGTGCACCCGGCCGTCGGCGACGTGGCGGTCTTCGGCATCCCGCACGACGAGTGGGGCGAGGAGATCAAAGCCGTCGTCCAGCCCGCCCCGGGCGTCACCACCGGCCCCGAACTGACCGCCGAGCTGCTGGATTTCCTGGCCGGCCGGCTGGCGAGGTTCAAGCTGCCCCGCACCGTCGACTACGTCGGGGAGCTGCCCCGCGACCCGAACGGCAAGCTCTACAAACGCCTGCTGCGCGACCCTTACTGGTCCGGCCGTGACCGTGCCATCTGACCGGCCCAGGTGCCGTCGTCGTCCACCCGCGGCGGCTCGGCGCCGGTGACCAGCGTGACCAGCGCGGCGTCCAGGTCGTCGCCGAGAAACCACTCGCCGCCGGCGTCGATCGCGAACACCCGGCCCCGCTCGTCGATCGCCAGCACCGCGTCGTCCTCGCCTTCCACGCCGAGCGGGAAGAGGCGGACCCCGAGCACCCTCGCGAAGGCGGCGAGGGTCCGGGCGGTGGGCGCCGCCATGGTCGGGTCCAGCGCGAACGGCGATCGCCGCAGCGCCACACCCGGCCCGTCCTGATGCAGGTAGACGCCCACGAACTCGGTCAGCGCCCGCTCGGCCGCCGGAAACGGCTCGTGTCCCGCGCCGCGCACCGCCCGGATCGCCGCCTCGGCCATCTCGGGCACCCGCCGGCCCTCCGCCCAGCCGGCGCCGCGCAGCACGGCCGCCACCTCGTCCGGGAATCGCCGCACGCCCGTCCTCCCTCACTCGGTGGCGGCGGCGTCCGGCCGCAACCCGAGATAGTCCAGCAACAGCAGGGCGGGCAGTTTCGAACGGACCACCGTGCCGCCCGCCGGGTCACCGTCCTCCCGGATCCGGTAGGTCACCAGCCGGGCCCCGCGCACCAGCTCCCGCATCTCGGCGAGGGTCAGCGACGGGCGGCCGCACTCGGCGCGGGCGTTCTCCTCGGCCCAGAAGAGCTCGGAGAAGACCGCCGCCTCGGAGGTGCGCTCGCAACCGCGCTCCCGGTAGCGGGCCGGCATCGCCTCGAAGAACGCGGCCACCGCCGGATGCGTCTGCCGGTTGATCGCCGACCGCTGGCTGCGCGCCACCCAGCTGCGCCCGCCGATCGTCAGCCGGCTCATCGTCGCGGGGTAGAACCGGGGTTCCGGGCTCTTCGGCTGCTCCGGCCGTGGCTGGAAGCCCCGCTCGTACCACTCGGCGAGGTTCGGCGGCGGCAGCGTGCCACCGAGAATCAGGCGGCCGGAGAACCGGTCGAGGATCATGCTCGGCGTACCGGACGGATCGCCGGGCGGATAGCGGGCCGAGATCACCCAGCCTTTCGCGAACTCGTACAGGACGGGCTCGGCGCCGGGTGCTGCCTCCGCAACCCACCTGCGGGCCCGCTCTTCCGCCTCCGCCCGGGTGAGTGCCGTCATGATCTCCACTGTAAACCGGCGCCTACCATCGGCACGATGAACGTCGATGGCGGATGACGCGGATTCCGCGCGGGGAGATCGATCCCGGCCGTCCGGGCGCGGACGGGGTGGCCCACCTCGACGTGGCGCCCTAATTCTTCCGCGCGGTGATCAAGGTGAAGCCGAGCAGCTCGCCGGCGTCCTTCTCCAGCATGTCGAGCACCGGCTGGGACCCGGGCTCGCGCTCGGCGCACGCCTGGGTCCAGAGCAGCCAGTCACGCCAGCCGTCGGCCTGCAGACGCGCCGAGGTGACCGTGACCAACTCGGTGATCTCCCACTGGAAACGCCACCAGTCCGGGGTGTGCCAGGCGATCGCCTCCCAACCCACCACCTCCTTGATGTGCGGCGGGATCGCGCCGAGCTCGCGGATCTCCCGCGTCATGCCGGGCGTCGCCACCCCCAGCCGGCCGCCCGGCCGCAGGAAGCGAACCAGGTACGGCAGGTAGCTGTCGGCGGTCCCGAAGTACTCGAACGCGTCGATGCTGACGATCGCGTCGAACGACTCCTCCTCGAACGGCAGCTGATGCGCCTCGGCGTGCACCGCGGTCACCCGGTCGGCCACCCCGGCCTCGGCGAAGACCGCGCCCGCCTGCTCCGCGCCCACCCACCAGTCCGAGGCGACCACCTCCACGCCGAACTCGCGGGCCAGGAACACCGAGGTGGCGCCCTTGCCGGAGCCGAGGTCCAGGACCCGCATGCCGGGGCGCAGATCGAGGTCGTGGGCCAGGTCCTCCAGCAGCCACAGCGGGTGCGGGCCCATGTCGAGGCTGAGCACCCAGGCCGGGTCGTAGCGGGACGAGAGCGGATAACGGTCCGGGCGCACCAGGCGATCCAACGCGGTCACCCGCCCGACCCAAGCGAACCGCCCGGCCGGCGGCAACCGGATTTCTCAGCGCCGGTTTGCTCAGCGCCGGTTTGCTCAGCGCCGGTTTGCTCAGCGTCCGTTTGCTCAGCGTCCGTTTGCTCAGCGTCCGTTCTCAGTGTCCGTGGAAGACCGGCCGGCGCTTCTCGATGAAGGCCCGCGGCCCCTCCTTGGCGTCGTCACTGGTGAAGACCCGCATGCCGATGCGGGACTCGACCGCGAAGGCGTCGTTCTCGGCCATCCCCTCGGTCTCGCGGATGGTGCGCAGGATCGCCTGCACCGCCAGCGGCCCGTTCGCCGCGATCGTCTCGGCCAGCTCCAGGGCCTTCGGCAGGGCCTGCCCGTCCGGCACCACGTGCCCGATCAGGCCGGCCGCGAGCGCCTCGGCCGCGCTCAGGTGGCGGCCGGTCAGCAGCAGCTCGACCGCGACCGTGTACGGCAGCTGGCGCGGCAGCCGCACCGCCGAGCCGCCCAGCGGGAACAGCCCCCAGCGCGCCTCGCTGACCCCGAAGCGGGCGCTCTCGCCGGCCACCCGTACGTCGGTGGCCTGCAGGATCTCGGTGCCGCCGGCGACCGCCGGGCCCTCCACGGCGGCGATCAGCGGTTTGCTCAGCCGGCGCCCCTTGAGCAGCGCGTCGATGCGCGACAGGTCGGTGCCGCCGCCCGAGAACCCGTCGCCGGGATGCGACTCGGTCATCGCCCGCAGGTCGGCGCCGGCGCAGAACGAGCCGCCCGCCCCGGTCAGGACGGCGACCCGGATCGACGGGTCGGCGTCCACCCGGTCCCAGGCGTCGCGCATCACGGCCATCATCTCCGGCGAGAGCGCGTTGCGGACCTGGGGCCGGTTCATCGTGACGATCAGGATCGGTCCGCGCTGTTCGACGAGGGCGTCCACCGGTTCTCCTTCATGACGAACGGGACTTGCCGCGAACGATAACAGGTTCTACTTTCTGTTGATGGCGGCCAATATTGCTGACCTCTTCGAGCACGCGGTGGATGCCTTTCCCGACCGCGTCGCGGTGGCCTGCGGCGACGACGAGCTGAGTTACGCCGAGCTGGAGGACGCCGCCAACCGACTGGCCCACTTCCTGCAAGATCGCGGCGTGGGTCCGGGCGACCACATCGGACTCTACGCGGGCAACTCGATCGAGGCCGTGGTCTCCATGGTCGCGGTGTACAAGCTCCGCGCCGTGGTCGTCAACGTCAACTTCCGATACGTCGAGAACGAGTTGCAATATCTGTTCGCCGACGCCGAGCTGACGGCGCTGATCCACGACCGCAAATACGCGCCGAAGGTCGCCGCCGTGCTGCCCGCCGCACCCGGCCTGCACACCACCGTCGCCCTGCCCGACGGCACCGACGAGAAGACCGACGGCACCCTCTACCAGGACGCGCTGGCCGCCGGCCACCCCGGGCGGGACTTCGGCGAACGCTCCGGCGACGACATCTACCTGCTCTACACCGGCGGCACCACCGGCTATCCGAAAGGCGTCGTCTGGCGGCACGAGGACGTGTGGCGGGTCCTCGGCGGCGGCATCGACTTCATGTCCGGCGTGCCGCTGGAGGACGAGTGGGCGCAGAGCCGCCGCGGCGCCGAGATGCCACCGATGACCCGGCTCTGCCTCGCCCCGCTAATCCACGGCAACGCCCAGTGGGCCGCCCTGGCCGCCCTCTTCAACGGCGACACCGTCGTGGTCCTGCCCCACTTCGACCCCGAGGAGGTGTGGCGCACCATCGAACGCCGCAAGGTCACCGTGGTCGTGTTGATCGGCGACGCGATGGCCCGCCCGATCATCGAGGCCTACCTGGCCGGCAACCACGACGGCTCGTCGCTGGTCGCCATCTCCTCCAGCGCGGCGCTGTTCTCCCCGTCGGTGAAACGGCAATACCTCGAGGCGCTGCCGAACACCATGGTCACCGACGCGATCGGCTCGTCCGAGACCGGGTTCGCCGGCCTCGGCATCGTCGCCGACGTGCAGGGCGGCGCGGTCGACGGCCCCCGGGTCATGCCCGGCCCGAACACCATCGTCATCGACGAATACGGCAAGAAGGCCGCACCCGGCGTGATCGGCCGCCTGGCCCGCGGCGGGCACGTGCCGCTCGGCTACTACAAGGACCCGGCCAAGACCGCGGCCCTGCTCACCGAGATCGACGGCGTCCGCTACGCGATGCCCGGCGACCTGGCCCGGCTCGAGGAGGACGGTACCATCACCCTGCTCGGGCGCGGCAACACCTGCATCAACACCGGCGGCGAGAAGGTCTTCCCGGAAGAGGTGGAGGGCGCGCTCAAGGCGCACGCGGACGTCTTCGACGCCCTCGTGATCGGCGCCCCCGACGACCGGCTCGGCCAGCGGGTGGTCGCGCTCGTGCAACCCCGCGACGGCGTACGCGTCGACCTGGACGAACTGGAGAGACACGTACGGCAGCGGGTCGCCGGGTACAAGGTGCCCCGCTCCGTGTGGCTGGTCGACCACATCGCCCGCACCATCAGCGGCAAGGCCGACTACCGGTGGGCCCATGAGTACGCCCGGACCCACGCGGAGGCGGTGCGCGGTGCGGACTGACCTGTGCGACCGGCTCGGCATCGACGTGCCGATCGTCGGCTTCAGCCCCTCCGAGCACGTCGTCGCCGCCATCAGCAAGGCCGGTGGGCTGGGCGTGCTCGGCTGCGTCCGCTTCAACGACGCCGGCGAACTCGACCAGGTGCTCACCTGGCTCGACCGGGAACTCGGCGACCGCCCGTACGGTGTGGACGTGGTGATGCCCGGCCGGGTGCCGACCGAGGGCACCCCGACCGACCTCAACGAGCTGATCCCACCCGGGCACCGCAACTTCGTCGAACGCACCCTGATGCGCCTCGGCGTCCCACCGCTCGGCGTCGACGAGGCGCACCGCGTCGGTGTGCTCGGCTGGCTGCACTCGGTGGCCCGCAGTCACGTCGAGGTGGCGCTCACCCACCCGGCGCGGCTGATCGCCAACGCGCTCGGCCCGCCGCCGGCCGACGTGATCGAGCAGGCGCACGAGCACGGTCTGCTGGTCGCGGCCCTCGCGGGCCGCGCCGACCACGCCCGCAGTCACCTCGCCGGCGGCGTCGACCTGGTGGTGGCGCAGGGGTACGAGGCCGGCGGGCACACCGGCGAGATCGGCAGCATGGTGCTGGTCCCGGAGATCGTCGACGCGGTCGGTGCGGACGTGCCGGTGCTGGCCGCCGGCGGCATCGGCACCGGGCGGCAGATCGCCGCCGCCCTGGCGCTCGGCGCCCGCGGCGTCTGGATGGGTTCGGTGTGGCTCGGCACCGCCGAGTATCAGGCCACCGAAGCGCTGCGTGAGGCGCTGCTGAGAGCGGGCTCCGGGGACACCGTGCGCAGCCGTATCTACACCGGCAAACCGGCCCGGCTGCTGCGCAACCGCTGGACCGAGGCGTGGAACGACGCGGAGGCGCCGAAACCACTGCCGATGCCGCTGCAGAACCTGCTCGTCTCCGGCGCGCACGACCGCCTGATGGCCTCCGGCGACCCGAGTGTGGTGCCGATGCCGGTGGGGCAGATCGTCGGCCGGATGAACGAGGTCCGCCCGGTGGCCGCGGTCCTCGCCGACCTCGTCACCGAGGCCGACGAGACCCTGGCTCGCCTGGCGAAACTGACCTGACCGGGGGTCAGCTCAGAGCGGGCGGATGTTCTCCGCCTGCAGACCCTTGGCGCCCTGAGCGACGTCGAACTCGACGCGCTGGTTCTCCTCCAGGCTGCGGTAGCCGGTGGTCGCGATGGCGGAGAAGTGCGCGAAAACGTCACCCTCGCCGCTGTCCTGGGTGATGAAGCCGAAGCCCTTTTCGCCGTTGAACCACTTCACGGTACCGGTGGCCATGATTTTTCCCTTCAGCCCGTGAGGCGCCGCACCGTGCGGCACCTCGCGTCGCCACATTTGATGACCACACACCGACGAAAAAAGCCTGACGGGAACAGAGACCCATCAGGCGTGAAGAACGTCTACGGAAATCAAAACTGCAACGGGGCCAAGCTAGCACAAGAATGTGATCGTCGGGGACTTCGCCCCCGGGAGTGACCTCGCCCACCCGATCCCGCCTGCGGCGACCCGCTGAACCAGTCGTGCCGCCGCAGACGGAAAATCCATGGTGTGGGCCACCGAAAAATCGGCGTCCGTTGGTGATGACCGTAGCACGGAAATAATTACGGGAGGTTACACAAGATCATCTGAGGAATCGAAACCTGAAATTCACTTCAGGCAGCCGTCTTCTCACTCGGCCGGCCCTGGTCGAACTGGGTGTTGTGCAACTCGGTGTAACGACCGTTCGCGGCCAGCAACTCGGCGTGCGTGCCGCGCTCCACCACCCGGCCGTCCTCGATCACCAGAATCAGGTCGGCCGCGCGAACCGTCGACAGCCGGTGCGCGATCACCACCGCGGTCCGGCCGGTCAGGGCCTCACCGAGGGCCGCCTGCACCGCCAGCTCCGACGTGGAGTCCAGATGCGCGGTGGCCTCGTCGAGCACCACCACCCGCGGTCTCGCCAGCAGCAGCCGGGCGATCGTCAGCCGCTGCCGCTCCCCACCGGAGAGCCGGTAGCCGCGCTCGCCGATCACCGTGTCCAGCCCGTCCGGCAGTGACTCCACCAGCTCGGCGATCCGCGCCCGGCGCAGCACCTCCCACAGCTCGTCCTCGGTCGCGTCCGGGCGGGCGAACAGCAGATTCGCGCGCACCGACTCGTGGAACAGGTGCCCGTCCTGGGTGACCATGCCGAGCGTCTGCCGCAACGACGCCGCGGTCACGTCCCGTACGTCGACCCCGGCCAGCCGGACCGCGCCGGATTCCGCGTCGTAGAGCCGCGGCAACAGCGACGCCATCGTCGACTTGCCGGCGCCGGAGGACCCGACCAGCGCCACCATCTGCCCCGGCTCGGCCCGGAACGACACGTCGTGCAGCACCTCCACCCCGCCGCGGGTGTCCAGCGTCGCCACCTCCTCCAGCGAGGCGAGCGACACCTTGTCGGCCGGCGGATAGGCGAACCGGACCGCGTCGAACTCCACCGCCACCGGCCCGTCCGGCACCGGCCGGGCGTCCGGCTTCTCCTCGATCAACGGCTTCAGGTCGAGCACCTCGAAGACCCGCTCGAAGCTGACCAGCGCGCTCATCACCTCGACGCGGGCGCTGGCCAGGGCGGTCAACGGCGCGTACAGCCGGGTGAGCAGCAGCGCCAGGGCGACCACGGCGCCCGGGTCGAGCTGGCCGCGCAGCGCGTAGAAGCCGCCCAGCCCGTAGACCAGCGCCAGAGCCAGCGCCGACACCGAGGTCAGGGCGGTCAGGAACACCCACTGGACCATGGCCGTGCGTACCCCGATGTCCCGGACCCGCCGCGCCCGCGCGGCGAACTCCGCCGACTCGGCGTCCGGCCGGCCGTAAAGCTTGACCAGCGTCGCACCCGGCGCCGAGAAGCGCTCGGTCATCTGCGTGTTCATCGCCGCGTTGTGGCCGGCGGCCTCCCGCTCCAGCCGGGCCAGCCGGCCGCCCATCCGCCGGGCCGGCAGCACGAAGATCGGCAACAGCAGCAGCGCCAGCAGGGTGATCTGCCACGAGATCCCGATCATGACGATCAGCGTCAGGATCAGCGTGACCAGGTTGCCCACCACTCCGGACAGTGTGTCGCTGAACGCCCGCTGCGCCCCGATCACATCGTTGTTCAGCCGGCTGACCAGCGCGCCCGTGCGGGTCCGGGTGAAGAACGCCACCGGCATCCGCTGCACGTGGTCGAAGACCGCGGTGCGCAGGTCGAGGATCAGCCCCTCACCGATGCTCGCCGACAGCCACCGCTGCACCAGCCCCAGGCCGGCCTCCAGCAGCGCGATCACCGCGATCGCACCGGCCAGCCCGATCACCAGCCCGGTGTCGCCGCCCCCGACGATCGCGTTCACCACCCGGCCGGCCAGCACCGGCGTGGCCACCGCGAGGATCGCCGTCACCACGCTCAATATCAGGAACCCGGCGAGCGCACGCCGGTGCGGCCCCGCGAACCCGGCGATGCGCCGCAGCGTCGCCATCGAGAACGGCCGCTTGTCGTCCTGCTGATTCATGGCGTGATACATCGAGTTCCACGCCGCGACTTCCATGCTCATGTCGGAACCTCCCCCGCGACACGCTGCCAGCTGCACTTAGGTTGAGGTCAAACCATCGGTGGAACGGCAACCACCGTGCCCCCGCTGCGAACGGGTCGGACAGCCCTGCAGGACACCGTAGCCGCGACCGGTCCGGCGGGTACATCCTCGAACGGGGCACGAATGCCGGGTTCCCGGCCGGTGGTTGCCCACGGCGGCCCGCGGGAATGAGATGAGGTAGGCGTGCCACCCGACGAGAGGAGTCGTGCGATGTCCGGAACCAGGGACCTGGCCCAGCGTCTGCGCGCGCTGGCCGGAAAAGCAGTCGGTGCGGACGCGGTGCGGGCGCTGCGGCGCCAGATGGCCAAGGACGGCAGCTCCGCCGCTGTCTGGCCCGACGAGCACCGGATCGGGCGGCCCCACCGGAACGACGACGCCACCTGATCTCACGACCCGCGGCGGCCGCTCCTCACGGGAACCCGTCGCCGTAATCGACGACCTCGGTGGACGGCCCGTGCGGCGGCCACCCGCGTGACGGCCGCATCGCCAGGGCCGCGTGCAGCCGGGCCAGAGCGATGGTCGCGGTCAGCTGCGGATCGGCGTAGGCCGCGCCTTCAGCCCTGCCGTCGGCGAGCGCCTGATAGATGTCGTCGGCGGCGGCAGCGAGCTGTTCCGCGCGGGCAGCATGCTGGTCGGGGGTCATCGGGTCATGCTGCCACCCCACGGCCATCGATGCCGCCCTTTCTCCGCGGCCGGCTTCGCATGCCGCCCGGCGGAGATGACAGGCGTCGTTACCGTGAAGTGGTGCGCGGTTCCGGCGACTTCCGGCTCCCGGCCTCCCTGCTCGCACTCATTTTCATGATCGGTGCGGGCCTCGCCGTGGCCGGGTTGAGCATCGAACAGACCCAGGCGGGCTACGAATGGTTCGCGCGGCATCCGCTGACCACGAACCTGTGGTCCAGCATCATCGGCTTCTGCACGGTGACGTTCGTCGTCGGTGTCGGGTTCAACGCGGTCGGGGGCCGCTCCGACCGCGCGCGCCGCGAGAACCAGATCCGCGCAGTGGTGGCCCGGGAGCTGACGACCTACCTCGACCCGGGCGTGGGCGCTCGCAACATCATGTCGACGCACGTCGAGGGCGCCGCCCACCGGATCCGGCACTCCGGGCGGCCCATCCGCCTCTCCGCCGGCCAGGATCTGGAGGAGGCCGAGCATCTGCTGGCGATCCACATCCGGCCGTACGTCGATCGTCACCTCGACCCGCGGGCGCGGTTCACCCGCTTCTCCGTCCTCGGCGAGGAGCTGATCGACGCGTCGCGATTCCTGATGGACATGGAGCGGCAGATCACCGCGGCCGCTCGGGCGCACTCCAGCGGCCAGACCGGTATGAACGGGCCGATCAGCAACTTCTACCTGGACGTTGCGAAGCTGATGGGCAAGTTCCGCACCAGGTGAGCATTGCCGTTCACGGCCGGCGGCGGCCGGCCGCCCAGCCCAGCAGGCGGGCGCCGGCCACCACCCCTCGAAGGCGGCAGGGGCTGCCCTCGATGGTTCCGGTCGGTCAGGGTGCTTTCCAGGGCCAGCTTCCGCGGGCGCTGGCCTCCAGCAACGGCACCAGGCGGAACGCGGCGTCGGTGAGGCCCCCGAAAGTGTGGCGGCGCGGGCCGGACGGGCCGTGCCCGGCCCGGTAGCCCACCAGGTTCCAGGTGTAGAGCGGCACCGACGGCGGGATCGCCGAACCGGGATCGGTCTGGCCGGCGTGCGCCTGCTCGTCGGTGACGATCAGCACCCGGTCGTGGCCGGCGTACCAGCGCTGCACCGCGGCGAGCGTGTTGGTGCCGCCGAGGTTGCCGAACCGGTCGACCACCCGCAGCAGCGACTCGCCCGCACCCACGGTGATCCGCCCGGAGCCGCTGCCGAACTGCACCAGGTCGGCCCGGCCGTGGTTGCGCATCGCCACCGCCGCGCCGAAGATCGCCGCCGCGTCCGCGTTGGTCAGCTCCGAGCGGCGCGAGAACGTGCCGAACATCGAACCGGACCGGTCCACCAGCACCAGCGTGCGGCCCGGCAGGACCGGCACGTTCGCCAGCGACGCGGTGAGCGCCCGGTCCAGCGCGTGACCCCAGCGCAGCGACGGCGCGGCCCGGTGCGCGGCGAGGAACCGGAACGGGAACTGCTTGCTCCGGGCCACCTGCTCCGGGTCGGCGAGCCGCGCCGCCACCCGCGCGGCGACCTCGTCACTGACCCCGGCCTCGTCGAAGTTGCGCAGGTTACGCAACGTCGCCATGTAACCCATGGTCGGGATCAGTGCGGTCCACAGCCGGGCCTTGTCCAGCCGGGAACCGGCCAGCGACAGCGCGTCCTCCCAGGTCAGGCCGGCGGCGCGCAGCGCCTCCGGATCGAGCAGGGACTCCACGGGCGCGGAGCGCAGCGCCGCGTTGCGGCTGATCATCTCCAGGCTCGGTGCCGGGTCGAACGGGCGGTGGTGGCGGCGGTCGAGGGCGTGCCGGAACAGGTCGCCCTGTGCCGGGGACGCCGCGGTCGGGTGCACCAGGTCGATGACGTCGGCGAAGCGGAAGCCCTTGCTCGCGGTGTCGTACTTGAGCAGGCTGAACTCGGTGTAGAGCCGCTGCACCGCGTCGGCGAGGCCGCGCTTGACCGGCTTCGGGACGGCCCGGCCGTGCCGCGCGATCCAGTAGGCGAGCAGTTCGCCGGGCTCGTCGGCGCGCTGCAGCACCGAGGAGATCAGCTGCCGTCCGCCGGGCCGGCCGGCGGCGAGCAGGGCGCGGGTGGCTTCGACCGCGCCGACCAGGGACGCGGAGCGCATGTTCGCGCCGGTGCGCAGCCAGCCGAGGAACCCGGCGGTCCACTGCGGATCGCTGACCGCGACCTCGCCGGCGAGAGAGGCGAAGCGGGCGTCACGCTCATCGGCGGACTCGTAATAGGTGCGCTCGGCGGCCATGTTGGCGACGGCGAGCAGGAACAGCTCACTCTTCGGGTCGCGGGCAGCGCCGAGGCCGCCCTCATGGGTGTACGCCGGGCTGCTCGCGGCCGTACGCACGGCGGTCTTGTTGAACTTGCCCATGAGAACGGCTCCTTTCCGCACAAAAGGGGCGACAAACTCAGAGACGGGTGCCCGAGATCAAGGACGGCGACGGAAACGAAGCGCTCTATCCACCTGAGCTACCTCCCGTGGAGCCGGGAGGGCGGGACTCGAACCCGCGACCACTCGATTAACAGTCGAAGTAACCGGCGCCTGCGCACCGGGCACCCGCGTCTGAGCTTGCGCCCCTCCCGAGATCAGGGTGCCGGACGGCGTAGTTTCACCTGAAGAAGTAGCCGTCCCGCGTCGCACCGGGAGGTGCGGAACAGAACGTAGCAACCGGCGAGATCGGCTGTCGCGCGGTTTATTCGAGGGTGATCACCGCACGGCCGGTCAACGTCCCGGCGGCGAGCCGCTCGTAGGCCAGGCCGATCTCGTCGAAGCCGAACGACTCCACCTGGTTGCGGACGAGCCCCGCGCCGGCCAGCGCGATCACCTCCTGCGCGTCGGCGATCGACGACCCCTGGAAGGTGAAGACCTCGCCGTCGCGCGGCAGCGTGCCGAACCACGGCCCGGCGAGCCGGCCCCCGGCCGAGCCGATCAGCCCGTAGGCGCCGCCGGGCCGCACCGCGGCGATGCCGGCCGCGATCGTCTCGTCGGTCCCCACGAAGTCGAGCACCACGTCGGCGCCGAAAACACCGGCCAGGTCGGGCGCGGACTCGCCGGCGCCGACCGCGACCGCGTACTGCCGCCGGGCGGGGGCCGGGTCCACCGCGACCACTCGGGCGCCGCTGAGCACCCGCAGGAACTGGATCGCGAACGCGCCCAGCCCGCCCGCGCCGATCACCACGGCGGCGCCACCGGCCGTGATCCGGGGCAGCGCCCGCCGCACCGCGTGATAGGCGGTGGCGCCGGCGTCGGTGAGCGGGCCGGCCTCGCGGGGGTCG
>NZ_JBEZZB010000051.1:0-57027 GCF_040638955.1 Actinoplanes sp. NPDC024001 | reverse complement strand
GTTGTTGACAAATCACCTCCTCTGCCGCCCTCGAACTCCACCCCCCACCCCCACACGTCAGCGGGCGCAATGCTTGGTGGCTGCGGTTGAGGCGCTTCTTGCGGGGTGTGGGAACGGCTTGCGGGGATTCGGGAACGGCTTGCACGCGCCGGAGGAACAGCTTGCGAGGGCCGCAGGAACAGCTTGCAAGGGTCGCGGGAACAGCTTGCGAGGGTCGCGGGAACAGCTTGCGAGGGTCGCGGGAACGGCTCCGCAAGGGCTTTGGGAACGGCCCGTAAGAGGGCTTGGGAACGGCTCGCGGGGGGCTTGGGAACGGCTCGCGGGGGCTTGGGAACGGCTCGCGGGGGCTTGGGAACGGCGAAACGCCGGCCCGCGGGGGCGGGACCGGCGTTTCTCTCGCGTGCGCTGCGATTACCGGGTGAGGCGGCGACGGCCACCGACACCGGCGACCAGGGCCACACCGATCGCGGCCAGGACCACCTGGAAGAAGAACTCGATCCAGTCGAAACCGCGGGTGTCAGCGACACCGGCGGCCCGCGCGATCACGGTGCCCAGCAGGGCCGCGACCACACCGACGACCATGGTCAGCCAGATCGGGATGTTCTGCCGGCCCGGTACCACGAGCCGGCCGAGCGCACCGATGACGAGGCCGACGATGAGAGCGACGATGATGCCGGTGAGCGTCAGTTCCATGAGGTTCCTCCTCGGGGGTGGAGCAATGGGTTGCGTCCGTCGAGCCCCTGTGTTCCCGAGCCCCCGAGAAATCAAACCGCCCTATTTCTTTCCGGACCCCTTAGGGTCAGCGGCCTCGGAAGTGGACAGTGCGGCGATGAAGGCCTCCTGGGGAACCTCCACCCGGCCGACCATCTTCATCCGCTTCTTGCCTTCCTTCTGCTTCTCCAGCAGCTTCCGCTTCCGGCTGATGTCACCGCCGTAGCACTTCGCGAGCACGTCCTTGCGGATCGCCCGGATCGTCTCCCGGGCGATGATCCGGCTGCCGATCGCGGCCTGGATCGGCACCTCGAACTGCTGCCGCGGGATCAGCTTCTGCAGCTTGGCCGCGATCGTCGTGCCGTAGGAGTACGCCTTGTCCTTGTGCACGATCGCGCTGAACGCGTCCACCGGCTCACCGTGCAGCAGGATGTCGACCTTCACCAGGTCGGCCACCTGCTCCCCGGAGGGCTCGTAGTCCAGCGACGCGTACCCCTTGGTCTTGCTCTTCAACTGGTCGAAGAAGTCGAAGATGATCTCCGCGAGCGGGAGCGTGTAGCGCAACTCCACCCGTTCGGAGGACAGGTACTCCATGCCGAGCAGGCTGCCGCGGCGGCTCTGGCACAGCTCCATCACGGCGCCGACATACTCGTTCGGCACCAGGACGGTGGCACGCACCACCGGCTCGTGGATCTCAGCGATCTTGCCGGTCGGGAACTCACTCGGGTTGGTGACCACCGTCTCCTTCGCGTCCTCGGTGATCACCTGGTAGACCACGTTCGGCGCGGTCGAGATCAGGTCCAGGCCGAACTCGCGCTCCAGCCGCTCGCCGATGATCTCCAGGTGCAGCAGGCCGAGGTAGCCGACGCGGAAGCCGAAGCCGAGCGCGGCCGACGTCTCCGGCTCGTAGGTGAGCGCGGCGTCGTTCAGCTTCAGCTTGTCGAGGGCGTCGCGCAGCGCCGGGTAGTCCGAGCCGTCGATCGGGTAGAGGCCCGAGTAGACCATCGGCTTCGGGTCCTTGTAGCCGCCGAGGGCTTCCTTCGCCGGCCGGTTGTTGCCGGTGACGGTGTCGCCGACCTTCGACTGGCGGACGTCCTTCACGCCGGTGATCAGGTAGCCGACCTCGCCGACGCCGAGCGCGGTCGCCTTCTCCATCTCCGGAGAGACGACGCCGATCTCGAGCAGCTCGTGCACCGCACCGGTCGACATCATCTTGATCCGGTCGCGGGCCTCGATCCGGCCGTCGATCACACGCACATAGGTGACGACCCCGCGGTACACGTCGTACACCGAGTCGAAGATCATTGCGCGTGCCGGGGCGTCGGCGACGCCGACCGGCGGCTGGAACTGCCGGACGATCTCGTCGAGCAGGTGGTCCACGCCGACACCGGTCTTGCCGGAGACCCGCAGCACGTCGGTCGGCTCGACGCCGATCAGCTTGGCGAGTTCCTCCGCGTACTTCTCCGGCTGCGCGGCCGGCAGGTCGATCTTGTTGAGCACCGGGATGATGTGGAGGTCGTTCTCCATCGCCAGGTACAGGTTGGCGAGGGTCTGCGCCTCGATCCCCTGCGCGGCGTCGACCAGCAGAATCGCGCCCTCACAGGCGGCGAGGCTGCGGGACACCTCATAGGTGAAGTCGACGTGCCCCGGGGTGTCGATCATGTTGAGCACGGCGGTCTCGCCCTGCTGAGCGCCCTCGCGAACAGTCCAGGGCATGCGCACGGCCTGCGACTTGATGGTGATGCCGCGCTCGCGTTCGATGTCCATCCGGTCGAGGTACTGCGCGCGCATCTGGCGCGGGTCGACCACCCCGGTGATCTGCAGCATCCGGTCGGCCAGCGTCGACTTGCCGTGGTCGATGTGGGCGATGATGCAGAAGTTGCGGATGCGGCTGGGATCGGTCGATCCGATCACGTTCACGCCGGGGTCGAGCGGTCCAGGCACGGTCTTCCGTTCTTCTCGGGCTGATCTTCGCGGGCTGATCTTCCAGGCCGGCTCACACCGGCGTCTTCCTCACCGGCTTGACGCCGGCGTCCTTCCAGGCCGACCTGCGGCCGGCGTCTCTGCTCGCCGGCTTGCGGCTGGCGTTCGCGCTCCCGGCGAGACGGCTTCCGCGCAGCCCTGGCGGGCTGGCGCTTCGCCCGGCCCGCGCAGGCTGGCTTCCGCTCGGCCCGGAAGGGCGGCGACACCGACGGCCAAGCCGGCGCCTCCTATCGTCCCACGTCCGCGCGGGGCGGTCCGATCACACCCGTTCCAGCGGCCCGCACGGACCCGGCGGCGACCGGATCCCTGGGACGAATCAGCCCACGACGGAGCACAACGGCCAGGACTCGGCCAGCCTCAGGTCGCGGCGTCGCCGAACGAGAGCAGCGAGCCCCGCTCGTCGAAGACCGCGCCACCGGCCCAGGCGATCTCCCAGCGGTTGCCCTCGGGGTCGGCGATGTAGCCGGACCTGCCGCCCCATGGTCGGTCCACCGGCGCCGCGACCGGCACCGCCCCGGCGGCCACGGCTTCACGAAAGGCCGTGTCGACCTCGTCACGACGGTCGACGTTGCAGGCCAGGGTCATACCGGACCAGTCACCGACGCCGGCCGGGCCGCTCGGCACCGCCTCCGCCCGCAGATCGGTCAGCGGGAAGATCGCCAGCAGCACACCGCCGAGCAGGAACCCGGCCCACTCATCGCTGCCGCCCGGCAGCTCCGGCCAGCCGAGCGCCCGGTAGAAGGAGCGAAGAGTCCCGACCTCACGGGCGCCGAGCGTCACGACGCTCAGCCGAGCGGGAACCATCTCGATCACTCCGGCGGCTCGAGAAAGAGGGCGGAGAGCCGCGGGAGCCGGCGGCGCATCTCGTCCTCGTTGTCGAAGTCCCACAGGTCGGCGACCTCCGGGCGGGTGCGTGGCCGGTCGGCAGCCGGGAGTGGCTCGCCGGTCGCCTTCTCATAGGCCCGCGCGGCGATGGACAGCACCTCCTCGGCCTCGAAGACAGCACCGTTCTCCGCCGCGGCGCGCACCGCGGGCATGCCGGCCAGCACGTCCGGCGACTGGACGGAGGCGGCGACGGCCTTGCGGCCGTGCGCCACGAGCCAGCCGCGGAAGCTGTCGAAGCCCTCCTCGGTGCAGCCGCCGTTGATCAGATAGGCCGCGGCCCACAGGTCCTCGGTGCCGGACGCGGCCAGCACCTTGTCGAGGTGCCGGCCCCAGGCGACGATCTCTTCCGGATCGCGCGTGGCCAGGTCGGCGACGGCCCGCTCGGCCACCTCGGCGGGCGAGGCGGGCCGGTCCACGGTGGCGCGGTCGATGACCGCCCAGAAATCGTCGGTTCTCATGCCTGCGATCCTCCCAGCCGGGTACGACAAATCCAGGCCCGCCCGGTGCGCATGTCACGGTAGGTCGTCGGCACGACAGGATGGGTACATGCGGCCGATCACGTTGCCCGACGTACCGTACGACGCCACCGCCGTACGTCCCGATTGGTCCGATCTTCCGAAGCGCGTGCGGACTGCGATCGCTGCGCGCCTCGGCGCGCCCGTCACCGCCGCGCGCAGCGCAGGCGGCGGCTTCACCCGCGCTTTCGCCGCGGTGCTCAGCACCGCGGCGGGCACCAGCGCCTTCGTCAAGGCGGCGCCGCTGCGGGATCCGACCTCCGAGTGGTACGCCCGTGAGCACGCGATCACCTCAGCCCTCCCCCTCGGGGTGAACGCCGCCCGGCCCAGCTGGACGCTCGTCGAGGCGGGGTGGTTCGTCCTGTGCCTGGAGACGATCGACGGCCGGATCCCGGCACTGCCCTGGTCCCCTGCCGACCTGGACGCCGCCCTCTCCGCCTGGGCCGGCGCCGCCGCCGCACTGGCCGATCCCGGACCCGACCTGCTCGCCGTGGGGCTCCCCACACTGCCGGACATCCTGCGCGCCGAGATGTCGTGGTGGTCACTGATCGAAGCCGGCCACGAACCGATGCCGCCGACCGCGCACGGCACCGTCGCCCCGCACCGCCTGGCCGAACTCGCCGCCCTGGAACGCCGGCTGCCGTCGCTGACCGGCGGCTCCGGGATGTGTCACGGCGACCTGCGCGTCGACAACGTCCTGATCGACGCCTCCGGCAAGGCCTGGCTGTGCGACTGGACCTGGCCGTGTCTCGGCGCACCCTGGTACGACACGGTGACCCTGCTCATCAGCGCCTACGCCAGCGGCGCCGACGTCGACGCCCACCTCGAGCGATGGCACCCACCGGCGGAAGGTGTCGACGCCGCCCTGGCCGCGCTCGCCGGATACTGGCTGGTGCGCGCGTCCGACGGCCCCAGCAGCGCCTCTCCGCACAGCCGGCAGCATCACCGGTTCAGCGGCGGGCAGGCCCTGGCCTGGCTCGCCGAACGCCGAGGCTGGAACCGGTGATCAACGACTCCGGGCCGGAGCCGTTTTGGCGGCTCGGAGCGGTGCTGGTAGTCTGGCTCATCGCGTGTGGTGACACGTTCTCGTCGGCTGCACCGGCTCCCAGCCGGAACAGGCGACCGTGATAACCATCGCTTGAGACCATTTTCCGAACCTAGTCAGGACAAGGCTGTCGCGTGGCGAACATCAAGTCCCAGATCAAGCGCAACCGGCAGAACGAGAAGGCCCGTCTGCGCAACAAGTCGGTCAAGTCGTCGCTGAAGACCGTGATTCGCAAGCTTCACGAGGCGAGCGACGCCGGCAACACCGAGACGGCCACCGCGCTGCTGCGTGACGCTTCGCGTCAGCTGGACAAGGCTGTCAGCAAGGGCGTCATCCACAAGAACCAGGCGGCCAACCGCAAGTCGGCCATCGCCAAGAAGATCGCCTCGCTGTCTGCCTGATCCGTTCGGATCAGGTCACGGCCGCATGGACGCGGCCGCTGACACAGCTCGCCCCCTCCGGCGAGTCAGGCTTCAGTGAAAAGGGCACCGCCGGACCTTCAGGTCCGCAGCGGTGCCCTTTTCTGTTCCCAATAAGGTACGGGCGAGGCGCGCTCCGACCGTCGCAGCAGTACGCGTGCTCGACGCCCGTCATAGCAGCATCCAGGTGGCGGCCCAACGCCCCGTCGCAGCAGACACATGAGGCTGGACGCCGGTCGCGGCAGCATCCATACGCCTCAACGCCCGTCGTAGCAGCGCCCATGCGCCTCAACGCCCGTCGCAGCGGCTCGCGCGTGGCTCAAACCAGCCAGGGAGCTGTGCCCTCCTGCCCGGACACCGCGATGGCCGCGGACTATCCCGTGGCCGTCGCGCGACGGGCTTCTCCACTCGACCGCCACCGCGCTGCTCGCCGGTCACCGCAAGCGGTCCACGCCTCGCTCTCCGCAGAGATCCCGCTAAGGCGCTGTTCCCGCTGCTCAGCCCTTCCTGCCGCCACTCGCTACTCGTAGCGACGCGCGGCGGCCTGACGGGCGATCTGCTGCCGGATGTCCAACTGATCCGCCCAGGCCCGCCGGACCGGGCCAGCGCTCGTGGGGGACGTCCGAGTCGCGGCATCCTCACCCTGCGCCTGCCCATGGGGCGGATGCCCGTGGCCGGAGACCGGCATTGCGGCTGTCATCCCGGCCGGTGAGGTGCCGGCGAGTGGCTGCTCCCCTGGCTCCACCGAACGTTCCTGCCCGCCGGCGACCGGATAGACCGCGTTACCTGCCGGGGCATCCTCCCCGAACCGGCTTGTGGGCGCCTGCTGAGCAACCACCGGCCCGCCGTGGGTGGTTCCGATCACAGAAGACCCCGCGCCATACCGGTCAGCTGGGGCCTCGTCACGGAGGCCTGCGCCCAGCCCGCCGTAGCGGTACTCCTGAACCCGCCCGGTCACAGTTTCGTCCTGGACCATCGCGCCGTAGCGATCCGCCTCGGCCTGCCCCACCACAGTCTCGTCGCGGAAGCCCGAACCCACCGCGCTGTAGCGATCCACCTCGATATGCCCAGCCGCCTGGAAGCCTGCCTGGAATCCGCCAACCGAAGGCGCCGCCTCGCGGAAGCCCCCGTCAAAAGAGCCGTAGCGGTCAGCCTGGGGCTGCCCTGCCGGAGCTTGCTCGCGGAAACTCTCGTCCAGAGAGCCGTAGCGATCCGCCTGGGGCTGCCCTGCCGCGATCTGGTCGCGGAGGCCCGCCGCGCCATACCGGTCTGACTGGGCGTGTCCCTCGGCGGCCTCGCCGCGGAAGCCTGCACCCGGCACGCCGTAGCGGTCGGCGTGGGCTCGGGCTGCGGCCGCCTTGTCGCCGTAGGTGGCGGCGAAACGGTCAGCCGGCGAGTAGGCAGCGTCCGCGGCGCCGGACACGCTCCGAGCGGCGGGCTCGGCGGCCGGGCTGCCGGAAGCCGGCTGCGATGTCGCGCCGGCATAGGGCATTGCGGCCGGGCGCAGCACGGAGGCTCGCGCCGTGGTGGGCGCCGCGGATGGGGCCTGGACGAACGTGCCGGCGACCAGGTCGTTGAACTTGACCATCACGGCCACCGTGACCGGCAGCACCAGGACGCCCCACCAGCTGACCAGCTCGGCCAGGGCCAGCAGGATGCCCAGCACCACCGCACCCTCGAGGAAGACGAAGCAAAGCAGCCCGCTGGGCGCCAGATGCCGCAACCGCAGCACCCGGGCGTAGAGAGGCTGGGCGGCGGTGCTGGCACGGCGTGAGCGGATCGTCCGGGTCAACGGGCACCGCCGTCCCGCCGCGCTGTGGCCACCGCGAAGATCGCCTGCTCAAGGGCGTAGCCGCGGTCCTCAGCGCCGCCCTTCACGGCCGCGTTGCAGTCGGCGGCGGCGCGCATCGCGTCGGTCAGGCCCTCCGGCGTCCAGCCGCGGCTGCGCTCCTGAGCCCGCTGGATCTTCCACGCGGGCATGCCCAGGGTGCTCGCCAGCTGATAGGGGTTGCCCCGACCGGCGGACGCCACCCGAGCGACCGTACGCACACCGTCGGCCAGCGCGTCCGCGATCGGCACCGGGTCGACGCCGACGTGCAGCGCCCAGCGCAGGGCCTCCAGGGCGCCTGGCAGGTCGCCGACCATCGCCGCGTCGGCCACTGTGAAGCCGCTGACCTCGGCGCGCCCCTTGTAGTAGCGCGCGACGACCGCCTCGGTGATCTTGCCGTCGGTGTCGGCGAGCAGCTGCGAACAGGCCGCCGCGATCTCCCGGAGGTCGTTACCGACCGCCGCCAGAAGAGCAGAGGCAGCGGCCTCGTCGCACCGGGCGCCGTTGCGCCGGAACTCGTCCCGCACGAACCCGATGCGCTCCCGATCATTCTTGAGCTTGGCGGCCGGCACGACGGTCGCCCCGGCAGCGCGCAGACCGTCGGCGAACGCCTTGCCTTTCGCCCCGCCCAGGTGGGTGACGATCAAGGTCACGTCGGGGTCGGGGTTCTTCGCATAGGCCAGCAGGGCCGCGGTCAGGTCCTTGCGGGCGTCCTGACCGCTTCGGATCACCAGGACACGCCGCCCGCCGAAGAGCGACGGGCTCAGCATCTCGGCCACCTCGCCGGCCATCAGCGCGCCCGCCTCGTATTCCCGGACGTCGGCACCGGGGTCGGCCGCCCGGGCAGCGTCCACAGCCGCGGAGACGGCGCGGGCGGCGAGCAATTCCTCATCGCCTTGGACGAGCAGCAACGAGGGGGGCGGCACAGAGTTCACGCGCAATATCGTCGCACGGTGCACCGACAAGTCCGCGCGGCTCACTCCTTCGCGCATGGACGCCGATCACCGAATGCGAATCCCGACATATCGTCCGCCGGGGATGACTAGCCGCCCGTAAAGTCAGTTGCTCAGGTCCGATGCTCGCGTGGCGCTTTGCAGCCGTTTAGTCCGTTATTGACCTGGATGAGGCATGCAACCGCGCAGCTCGCGTCCTTGAGCCGGGCGTGTCGCACAGCTCCGGCATGAAGCTCGCCCTCAAGCCCGGAGCCGCAGAACGCGTCCCAAGGCGCGGATGCCCCGCAGAGTTCGCCCAAAGGCGCGGAGCCCCGCAGGACTCACCCCAAGGGGCAGAGCCTCGCAGAACTGGTCGCAAGGCGCAGATGCCCGCAGAACGCGTCTAAAGACGCGAAGCGCCGAAGAACTCGCCCCGAGCCGGCGTAGAGGCTCGCAGAACTCAGCCTTCAGCGCAGGCCCTCACTTCGCCGGGGGATCGCCACGGGCGGCGACCGCCAGCCCACTTCCCGCGATCACCGCCGCCACGTCCCCCGACTCGTCGGTGCGCACGATCCGCGCTCCGCCGCGGGCCAGCCGCGCCAGCACAGCCGGGTTCGGGTGCCCGTAATCGTTGTCCAGGCCGACTGACACGAGCGCGACCGCAGGATTCACGGCGTCCAGCAACTCCGGCGCCTGCAGTGCGCTCCCGTGGTGGGCGACCTTCAGCACGTCCGCTCGCAGCCCGTCCACTCCCAGCTTCCCCACCAGATCGTCCTGCTGCTCGATCTCCGCATCCCCCGGCAGCAGCACGGACCGGCCACCGAACGTGGCCCGCAGGATCAGCGAGTTGTTGTTCGGATCGGAGTTCGTGCCCCGCATCGGCTCGATCGGGCCCAGCACCTCCACGCGCAGACCGCCGATCTCGTACGCCCAGCCCGGCCCGACCGCCCGCAACGGCGTCCCGGCCCGGGCGGCTGCCGCCTCGACGTCGGCCCGGCCCCCGACCGGCTCCGGCCAATCCGGGCCGATCACCGCGGCCACCTCCCGGCCACGGAACACGCCGGCGACCCCACCGATGTGGTCGGCGTGGAAGTGACTGACCGCCAGCAGCACCACCTGCCGGATGTCGAGGCGGCGCAGGCAGTGGTCGACCGCGTTCGGTTCCGGGCCGGCGTCGATCACCACCGCGCGGCCCGATCCGGCGGGCAGCACGACCGCGTCCCCCTGCCCCACCGCGCAGGCGACCACCAGCCAGCCCGGTGGCGGCCAGCCGGAGGCGAGAATCCGCACCGGCAGCGATCCGAGCATCGCCGCGAGCGCGACCACGGCTGCCAGCCGGCGTACGACGGCTCGGCGCGCCGCGACCAGGAAAGCAAGGGTGAGGACCGCCAACAGGAGACCACCGGCCGCACCACCCGGCCAGGGCAGCGCACCGGCCGGCACCCGGGCGCCGGTGCGCGCGACGAGCACCAGCCATTCGGTCGGCCAGTGCCCCAGCCATGCCAGGAACTCGGCGCCACCCGGCCACACCGGGGACAGCACGGCCGCGCCGACACCGAGCAGCGTGGCCGGCGCGATCGCCGGCACCGCGACCAGGTTGGCGGGTACCGACACCAGACTGACCGTCCCGGAGAGCGCGGCGACCACCGGCCCACAGGCAACCTGGGCCGCGGCCGGCACGGCCAGCGCCTCGGCCGCGCCGGACGGGAACCCACGCCGCCGCAAGCCGTCCCGCCAGGCCGGCGCGAGCAGGAGCAGACCCGACGTCGCCAGCACCGACAGGGCGAAACCGGGGTCCGCGGCCAGTTCGGGATCCGCGATGATCAGGACAGCCGCACCCGCCGCCAACGCCGGCACCGCAGCCCGTGGACGCCCGGTCGCCAGGCCCAGGAGTCCGATGGCGCCCATCGCGGCGGCCCGGACCACGCTCGGCGACGGCCGGGCCAGGATGACGAATCCGGCCAGCGCGACAGCGCACACGCAGGCGGACAGCACCGGCCCGGCTCGAGCCCGCCGCACCAGGAAAAGCACCACGCCCAGGACGATGGCGACGTTAGTGCCCGATACCGCCGTTAAATGTGTCATTCCGGTCGTGCGGAAATCTTCCTCCAAGGCCGGATCGAGGCGGCTGGTGTCCCCTACGACCAGGCCGGGAAGAAGCCCACCGGACTCGTCCGGCAACGGCTCGCACGCCAGTTGGAGTCCGGCCCGCAGCACCCCGGCGGCTCGCTGCGCCCAGGAGGACTGCCCAACCGGCACCGGCGGCTTACGCGCCGAGATCACCGCGGCTCGCAGATCTCCCGGTCGCGGTGGCATGAGACGCCCGGCAGCGGTCACCCGCTGCCCGGGCAGCAGCCCACGCCATCCCGGATCAGCCCCGAGCACCAGAGCGCGAGCAGACAGCCTCACCGGCGCTTGTTCCTCGGCCCGGACGGTACGGAGTTCGACCGCGACCAGGTACGTCGGCGGCCCCGCCGACCGGGGCAGCAGCCGCGGATCATCCCGCACGACCACCTCCACCTCGACCGGCTCCCCGGCCTCGATGAGCGCGACCAGCGCGTCGGCCTCGCGCACGGACATCCGCGCCCCGGTCGCGATCGCCCCACAGCCGATCCCCAGCACCACCGCCACCCCGATCCAGCGCACCCCCAAGCCGCGGAGCCACGCCGGAAGCCCGAAACGCCGCCCCGCCCTGCTCGCGCGGGAGGAAGGGGCCTCGTTCGCGCGGGAGGAAGAGGCAGAGCAGGTGGGGGCCGCAGCGGGATTGGAGGACGCGCTCGAGGCGGCGGACGACGTGGAAGAAGACGTGGATGAAGCAGTAGAGGTGAAGGAGGCCGCCGACGGCACGGCAGGAGTGGAGGAGGACGCAGGCGGCGAGGCGGGAGCAGAAGAGGACGCATCCGGCGGGGCAAGGGCCGAGAAAGATGCAGGCGGCGAGGCGGGAGCAGAAGAGGACGCAGCCGACGGGGCAAGGGCCGTGGAAGACGCAGACGGCGAGACGGCAGCCGAGGAGGAGCGGCCCCGGCGCCAGGAGCGGAGCTGCGGGAAAAGGAGCACAGCCGCGGCGGCAAGGGCGAAAGCGCCCAGCAGGACGCCGGGGACGGCGGCGAGATGCAGGGCGGCCAGGGCGGAGAGCCAAGTTCCCACGGTGAAGCCGGCCAGCCGGAGGTCCGGCACGCGGGGATCCTCGCGGTGGGGCGTGCCGGCGCGCATCAGACGGTCACCAGGTCTTTGAGCTGCTCATAACGGGCGTCGCCGATGCCGTCCACCTTGCGGAGGTCGCCGACGGCGCGGAAGCCGCCCTGGGCGTCGCGGGTGTCCAGGATGCGCTGGGCGAGCACCGGGCCCACGCCGGGCAGGCGGTCGAGGTCGGCCAGGGTCGCGGTGTTGAGGTTGACGAGCGCGCCGGCGGTTCCCGGTGCGGCGCCGCCGGAAGGAGCGGCGCCGGGAGGAACAGCGCCGGGAGGAACAGCGCCGGGAGGAACGGAAACGCCGACCATGATGAGTTCGCCGTCGGTGACCCGGCGGGCCAGGTTGAGCGTGGCCACGTCGACGCCGGGGTCCGCGCCGCCGGCGGCGGTCAGTGCGTCGGCCACTCGGGCGCCCGGTGCCAGGCGGACCAGGCCGGGCTTGCGCACCTTTCCCCCGACCGCGACGACCACCTCACCCGATGCGCCTGACGGGGCGGGGGAAGAGATGCGCGCTCCGGTGCTTGCGGTCACATCGAAGACCGGTGCGACCTGATCGACCCGCGGCCGCGCGCGCCACGCCAGGAAGGCCGCGACCAGCACAACGACGACGGCCACCGCGGCGAGTGCCCGGACTCCCGGCCGGCCGGGGTCCACGGCCTGCAGCCAGGGTCGCCGCTCGCCGCCGAAGGCGCCCTCCCCACTCAGGCGCGAACCGGACTCCGCCTGCTCCACGCCGGGCCCGTCGGGCACACCGGGATCTCCAGCGAGACCCGGTGCACTAGAGGCATCAGAGCGGCCACCGGTCAGGCCCAGCGCACCAGGGGATCCACCAGAACCAGCAACATCCGGCGCAGCAGAAGACACCACATCTCCAGCACCAGAGACAGCCTGCGCAGAGGACCCCAAACCCCCAACACCCGGCGCACCAGAAAACCCCAAGCCCTCAACACCAGCGACACCCGGCGGACCAGAGGACGAGCCCAAACCCCCAACAGCACCAACACCCGGCAAACCCGGAGAGTCGAAGGCGGCAGCACCGGGACGCCCGGCCGGGCGCAAGCCCCCCGCGCCCTCCCAGGGATAGGCCTGCGGCGCCTCGACCGGCCCCGGCCACAGATCAGCGAACCCGGCCCCCACCCCCGAGAACGCTCCGGAAGCGCCGTCGCCCGGCCCAGCCCCCGAACCACCCCCGGACCGCCCGAAAGGGTGACCACCACCCTCCGGCTCCTCCTCCGACCAGGCCGGAATGATCTCGGCCCAGTCGAGCGGCCCACGATCCCCCACCAGCTCAGGCCGCTTGCGGTCGAGCACCGCCCGCAGCCGCGCCTCGACGGCCTCACCGCTATCCTTCGCCTCTCGCACGCCCCCGAAGTTAGGAACTCCGCCGCCGCCCCGCCCGCACCCCTGTGGACAGCCCGGCACTGTGGACAACCCCCACAGCCGCCCTTTCCTGTGCTAAGGACTGCCTGTGACTACGACCGATGCGACCGCGGCGGCCACCCGGAGGCTGCGGGCCGCAGGATGCGTCTTCGCCGAGCAGGAGGTGGCTGTGCTCAGGACCGTCGCCGAGCACGACGCCGCGCTGTCCGCCCTGGTCGAGCGCCGCGCCGCGGGCGAGCCACTGGAGCAGGTGGTCGGCTTCGCCGACTTCTGCGGCGTCCGGGTCACCCTCCGCCCCGGCGTCTTCGTCCCCCGCGTGCGCAGCGAGCTGCTGGTCCGCCTCGCCACCGCGGCCGCTCCGCCGAACGGCCTGGTCGTGGATCTCTGCTGCGGTTCCGGCGCGCTCGGCCTGGCCGTCCGGCACCAGCTGCCCGGCATCGTCCTGCACGCCGCCGACATCGACCCGGTCGCGGTTGCCTGCGCCCGCGACAATCTGGGCGACGACGACGTCCATCAGGGTGATCTTTTCGCAGCGCTCCCGGAAGCGCTGCGCGGGCGGATCGACGTGCTGCTGGCGAACGTGCCCTATGTGGCGACCCCGCACCTCGCGTTCCTTCCCGCCGAGGCACGCGAGCACGAGCCGCGGATCGCTCTCGACGGCGGCGACGACGGTCTCGCCGTGTTCCGGGCGGTCGCGGCCGAGGCCGCGGACTGGCTCGCCCCGACCGGACTGCTGCTCTCGGAGATCACCGAGGCACAGGCGGCGATCGCGGAGCCGATCGCCGCCGGGAACGGATTGACGGCCACCGTGGTGACCGACGATGATCTCGACGCCCGCGCGATCATCGCCCGGCCGGCCCGGCGGCGATAGGGCACTCGACAGCGGAACTGCGAGGCGCGAGAGGACAGACGTCGTGGGCCTCATTCGGAGGATCGCCCGGGCCCGGTTGGCCGCCCGGGTGATCCGGCGTCTGCGCCGGGCGGGAGTCACCGACGCCCGCTATCACTCCCGGGCGTTCGAGATCCGCTTCACCGCGCCCGGTGACGCCGAGCCGAGCATCCTGCAGCTCGAACCGCTGCTGGCGAAACGGCCCCGGCGCCAGGCCGTCGACGATTTCGTGGCCGGTCTGCTGCGTACCCCCGGTCTGCCGGAGGCGTGGGCCGAGGCCGCGCCGCTGTTGCGGCCGGTGCTGCGCGGCGTCGCGCCGGGCGCGCCGCTGCGCCGCCCGGCCTGGCCTTTCCTGTCCGAGTTCGTCGTGGTCGATCAGCCGGACACCATGACGTACGTGACAGCCACCCAACTGTCCGCCTGGAGCGTCTCCGCCGACCGGGTCTTCGCCAGGGCCCGCGCCAACCTCCCCGGTGCGGTGCTGCACGGCACCGCGAACGGCCCGACCGTGGTGCGGTTCGTCGATGACGGCGACGCCTACTGGACCTCGCATCTGCTGCTGGAGGGCTGGCTGGGCCGGCTGGCCGAGCAGGTCGGCGGTGTCCCGGTGGCCTTCGCCCCGGAACGCGGCACCCTGCTGGTGGCCGCGGACGGCAGCGATCATCTGCCCGGCCTCTTCGCCCAGGCCGAGGAGTGCTTCCTGAGTTCGGCGCGCGGGCTGACCCCGATGGCCTACGTGAGCGACGACGACGGCTGCACGGTGCCCTACTCGGCGCCGCCCGGCCATCCGCTGCACCATCTGGTCCGCCGGGCCGAGCGGGTGCTGGCGGTCCGCGAGTACTCCCGGCAGGCCGAGGACTCCCCCGCCACGTTCGCACCGCTCACGCTGGTCGCGTCGGAGCGGGACGGCTGGCGTACCCGGGCGGTCTGGGAGCGGAACGCGCCCACCCTGCTGCCGGAGGCCGACGAGGTGCAGCTCGGCGACCGCCTGGTCCCCTGGCCCGAGCTGGAGCCGCTGCTCGAGCGGTCCGGCGAGTACCCGTCCCGCTGGTCCGGCCGGGCCTGGCCGGAGGCCTAGCCGCGGCGGTGCACGACCACGCCGGCCAGGCCAGGGCCGGTGTGCGCGGCCACCACGGCGCCCACCTCGGTGAGGTAGCAGTCCTTGAGCCGTTCACCGAGCCGCATGCTGATCGCGTCGACCAGCGCCGACGCCCGGTCGGGGGTGCCCAGGTGGTGCACGGCGATGTCGGCCTCGCCGTCGCCGGCCGCCTCCACCGCCAGGTCGACGAGGCGGGTGAGGGCGCGGCCCGCGGTGCGGACCTTGTCGCGGACGACCACGGCGCCACCGAGGACGTGCAGGATCGGCTTGACCGACAGGGCGGTGCCGACCAGGGCGGACGCCGCCCCGATCCGGCCGCCGCGGCGCAGGAACTCCAGCGTGTCGACGTAGAAGAGGGTGCTCACCCGCTCCGAGTGCTCGACCGCGGTACGCCGTACCGTCTCGAGGTCTTCGCCGCGTGCCGCGGCTGACGCCGCGGCGAGCGCCGGGAAGCCCAGCCCCATCGCGGCCGTTCCGCTGTCCACCACCTGGACCTGGGGGCCGATCTCGGCGGCCGCCAGCTGAGCGGCCTCGAACGTGCCGGACAGTTTGGCGGACAGGTGCACGGAGACGATGCCGTCGGCGCCGGCGTCGAGCAGCCGCCGGTATTCCGCGACGAACTGCGACGGCGCGGGCCGGGACGTGCTGACGGAGGCACGGCGTGTGCCGAGGGCCCGGGCGACCTCGGCGGGCGAGATCTCCAGGCCCTCCAGCCCGTCCCAGCCGTTGATGACGACGGTGAGCGGAACGATGGTCAGCTCATACGTGCCGCCGAGTTCGGCCGGCAGGTACGCCGTGGAGTCGGTCACGACCGCGATGGTCATGCACGCAAGGTACTTGATGAAGCCACCGGTCAGTTGGCGGCCACCGAGGTGACCACGAACGGCTCGCCCTGCATGCAGGTGGTCATCATGCCGCTCTCCGGCCGGCCGGTGACCGTGACCGTGCTGCCGACCTTGACGGATTTCTCCATCGTGTCGTCCTCGAAGATCAGCAGGTGCTCGACGCCGGAGCCGGTGAGCAGCAGGCAGCCGGGCTCCACGCCCGCGGTGACCGTGCCGGTGACCGTGGTGCCACCGGCCGGGGCCGGTTTGGTCGGGGCCGCTTCGGTCGGGGGGACCGACGGAACAGCCGACGGGGATGTGGCCGGCGCGGGGGCACCGGGGTCGACGGTGTTGTTGTTCGCACAGCCGGCGAGGAACGCCAGGAGCAGCGCGGCGGGGACAACGCTTCGACGGTTCATGGTGCTTGGACGCTACCGGATCCGCGGTGGTTCCTTCAGACCGGCGGGGGCACCGGCCGGTCCGCGAGGACGCCCACGTTGTACGCCGCCAGCTGCCACCCGCGCACCGGGTCGTCGGTGAGCTCCACCCAGTGGCAGTTCTGCAGGGCCCGCAGCGTCCGCAGCTGCTCGCGCGGCCAGCCGAGCAGGTGCCCGACCCCCTGCCGGGCCGCGGCGCCGTGGGTGGCGACCACGACCGTCTGACCGTCCGGCACCAGCCGGGCCGCGTCCTGGATCGCCTCGGAGACCCGTTTACCCAGGTCGTCGAGGGTTTCCACGTCGCCGCCGACGACGTCCTCGCCGGCGGTCCACCGGGCGTGCTCCTGCGGGCGCTGCTCGGCCACCTCGCGCATGGTGAGGCCCTGCCAGGCGCCGAAGTAGCGCTCCCGGAGCCGGTCGTCGGTGCCGACCGAGAGGCCGGTCAGCGCGGCGAGCGCGGCGGCGGTGTCAGCGGCCCGGCGCAGGTCGCTGGAGACGATCGCGGCCGGGCGCATGCGCACGAGCAGTTCCGCCGCCTCGACGGCCTGCCGCCGGCCGAGGTCGTTGAGCGGCACGTCGGTCTGTCCCTGGACGCGGTGCCCGGCGTTCCAGTCGGTGTTGCCGTGCCGCCAGACGATGACCCTCGTCACTGCGCGTCAGTGCTTGCCCGCGGCGGAAAACCGATGTCACCCCGGGAAGAACCCGCGTCGACCATGTCCCGGTCCACGAACGGGATGACCGGGCAGTCCTTCCACAGCTTGTCGAGAGCGTAGAACTCGCGCTCCTCGGTGTGCTGCACGTGCACGACGATGTCGACGTAGTCCAGCAGCACCCAGCGGCCCTGCCGCTCGCCCTCGCGACGCACCGGCTTGGCTTTCTCCGGCAGGTTGACGAGAGCTTCCTCGATGGCGTCGACGACCGCGACCACCTGACGCTCGTTCGACGCCGAGGCGATGACGAAGGCGTCGGTGATGTAGAGCTGGTCGGCGACGTCGATGACGGAGATGTCCTGCGCCTTCTTGTCGGCGGCGGCCTGGGCGGCCGTCAGCGCGAGTTCCAGAGCGCGTTCGGTGACGGGCAAAAGAGTCCCCTCGGAGTCGACTATCAGGAGTTCAAGCGTCTCACACCGGTGGCGTATTGCCCGAGTCCCGATAGAGGCCCCGCTTGTTGATGTATTGCACGACACCGTCGGGCACCAGGTACCAGACCGGCAGGCCGCCCGCCACCCGGTGGCGGCAGTCACTGGACGAGATCGCCATCGCGGGCACCTCGACCAGGGTCACGCTCTCCGGCGGCAGGTGCGCCTTGGAGAGCTCGAAGCCGGGCCGGGTGACGCCGATGAAGTGCGCCAGGCCGAGCATGGTCAGCGCGTCCTTCCACGACAGGATCCGGCCGAGCGCGTCGGCGCCGGTGATGAAGTACAGCTCGGCGGACTGCCCGTAGACGGCGCGCATGTCGCGCAGCGTGTCGACGGTGTACGTGGGGCCGTCCCGGTCGATGTCGGCGCGGCTGACGTGGAAGCGCGGGTTGGAGGCGGTGGCGATGACCGTCATCAGGTAGCGGTCCTCGGCCGGCGAGACCTTGCCCTTCTCGTAGGGCTGGCCGGTGGGGACGAACATCACCTCGTCCAGCTCGAAGCGGGCCTGGACCTCGCTGGCCGCGACCAGGTGACCGTGGTGGATCGGATCGAATGTTCCACCCATGATCCCTACGCGCTTACTGGACATTGGTGAAATATAGATCAACCGTCGAGGCGCTTACGAACCGCTGCGAGCAGGTCGTTCGCGGTGAACGGCTTGGACAGCAGAGCCACCCCGGGATCGAGCGTGCCCTGCGACGCCAGCACCGGCTGGGCGTAGCCCGACATGTAGAGCACCCGGGTCTGCGGCCGCGCCACCACCAGCCGCTCGGCCAGCTCCTTGCCGAGCATCCCGGGCATTACCACGTCACTGACCAGCAGGTCGATCTCGCCGTCGTGCCGGGCGGCGAGCTCCAGCGCCTGTGCCCCGCCCTCGGCCGACAGCACGCGGTAGCCCGCGCCGGTGAGGATTCGCCCGGCCACGTCGCGCAGCGCGTCCTCGTCCTCCACGACCAGCAGCGTCTCGCCGTGCCCCTCGGTGGCCCGGGCCCGCTCGGCGACCTCCACCGGCGCCACCGCGGCCCCGGCCGGCAAATGCACGGTCACCGTGGTGCCGAGCCCGACCTCGCTGGTGATCGCGACCTCACCGCCGGCCTGGGTGACGATGCCGTAGACGGTGGCCAGGCCCAGGCCGGTCCCCTCGCCGCTGCCCTTGGTGGTGTAGAACGGCTCGAAGGCGCGTTCCAGCACGTCGGAGGGCATGCCCCGGCCGCAGTCGACGATCCGCATCCGGACCCGGTCGTCGTCCCGGCCGGTGTCGATCACCAGGTTGCCGCCGGCGGGCATCGCGTCCCGGGCGTTGAGCGCGAGATTGAGCAGCAGCTGCTCGATCTGGCTGGGGTCGCAGGTGACCGTCGGCAGGTCCGGGTCGGGCCGGAAGATCAGCGTGATGTGCTCGCCGAGCGTACGGCGCAGCAGCTCCTGCGTGCCGGTGATGAGCGCGTTGAGGTCGACCGGCTCGGGCCGGACCACCTCGCGCCGGGCGAAGGCCAGCAGCTGGTGGGTCAGGTCGGTGCCGCGTTTGCCGGCCCGGATCACCTGCTGCGCGTCGGCGGCGATCATCGAGACGTCCGGTTCCGGTGACTCCGCCTCCTCGATCACGAAGCTGGCGTAGTTGAGGATCACCCCGAGCATGTTGTTGAAGTCGTGGGCGATGCCGCCGGCCAGCTGCCCGAGGCTCTCCAGCCGCTGGCTGCGGTGGGCCTGCGCCTCGGCCTGCAACCGGGCCTTCTCCTGCTCGATGCGCGTCCGCTCGGTCACGTCGCGCACCACGGCGACGGCGAACCGGCCCTGCGGGGTCTCGATGATCGTGGTGGACGACTCGACCGGGAACTCGGTGCCGTCGCGGCGGCAGGCCGTGGTGACGATGCTGCCGATCGATCCGGGCGGGCTCTCGTCGAACAGCTTGCGCCGTTCCTTCCGCAGCGCCCGGGCCGCGTCGGTCATCAGGACGTCGACGGACTGCCCGACGAGTTCGCAGTGCGGCCAGCCGTACATCTGCTCGGCACGGTCATTGGCCAGCACGATCCGGTCGCCGTCGATGACCAGGATCGCGTCGGGCGCGGCCTGCAACAGGCCACTGGCCAACTCCTCGGACCACTCCACGCGTCCACCCCCGTAACCTCAGGCTACGAGTTCACGGGGGTGCGGACGGGCAGATCCGATCAACCCTGTGCGCGCAGCGCGCGGCGCATGTCGTCGTCGGCGTCCTGCACCACCCGGCGCAGGATCGGGTTCACGTCGGGCCGGGCCAGCAGCTCGGCGGCGAGCTGCCGGGTCCGGTCGGCGACCACCACGTCCGGGTACGCCGCCACCGCGGTCCGCTCGGCGCTCATCCCGCTGCGGACCCGCATCATCTCCGGCATCTCGGCGAAGTAGCGCTCGGCGTAATCCTGGAGCACGTCGAGCTGTTCCGGCTGCCAGAAGCCGGCCGCGGTGAGCTCGGCCAGCCGGTTCGACAGCGACGGGTCGCCGACCACCGCGGTCCAGGCGGTCTCCTTGGCGGCCGGGTCGGGCAGCGCGGCCCGGCACCGGGCCGCCCACTGTTCGCCGCTGGCGCTGCGGTCGGTGTCCAGCTCGGCGTCGATGGTGTCGTGGCCGGCCGCGCCGAGGACCGCGAGCCGGTAGAGGATCAGCCAGCGCAGGTCGGCGTCGACGGCCAGGCCGGGCGGCACCTCCTCCCCGGCCAGCCAGCCGCGCAGGCGGGCCACCTCGACGGTGGAGCCGATCAGGCCACGCGCCGCGGCGAGCTGGCACGACCCGCCGGCCGGGGAGGCGGCGAGCAGCCGGTCGGCGGCCTGTGCGATCAGTTCCAAGGCGGCCGGGCGGGCCTGCGGGGTGGCGTACCGGTCGACCAGGCCGCGGGTGGCCCGCAGCACGTCCTCGATGATCACCACCTCGGTCTCCACCGGCAGCGCGGCGAGGACCAGGGTGACCAGCTCGGCGACCGGGCGCTCGCCGTCCACCACGGCGTCCAGGGTGGCGGCCCAGATCACCGCGCGGGCCAGCGAGTCGTCGAGCAGCGGCAGCAGCATCGGCACGGCAGCCGCCGACTCCCCGTCCAGGCGGATCTTGGCGTACGTCAGGTCGCCGTCGTTGAGCAGCAGCAGGTCGGCCACCGGCTCACCGGCGAGCTCGGTGATCACGGTCCGGCCGGAGGCGTCCAGTTCCGCCTCGACGTGCTTGCGCCGGATCACGGCGCCGTCCGGGGCCCGGTCGAACAGGCCGAGCCCGATCCGGTGCGGGCGCAGCGTCGGGTGTTCCGCCGGAGCGGTCTGCACGACCGCGACCTCGGCGTAGTCCCCGCCGTCCCGGGCGATCTCGGCCCGCAGGGTGTTGACCTCGGCCCGGCGCAGCCACACCTCGGCCCATCCGGAGAGGTCCCGCCCGCTGGCCGTGGAGAGCGCACCGAGCAGGTCGGCGAGCGTGGCGTTGCCGTACGCGTGGTGGGCGAAGTGCGCGTTCAGCCCGGCCAGGAACGCCGTGTCGCCGAGCCAGGCGACCAGCTGCTTGAGCACGGCGGCGCCCTTGGCGTACGAGATGCCGTCGAAGTTGAGCTGCGCCTCGTCGGTGTCCAGGACCCGGGACGGCGCCACCGGATGGGTGGAGGGCCGCTGGTCGGCGCGCAGTCCCCAGGCCTTGCGCTGCATCGCGAAGGTGGTCCACGTGCCCCGGTAGCGGGTGGCCTCGGCGGCGACCCGGGTGCCGAGGTACTCGGCGAACGACTCGTTGAGCCAGAGGTCGTCCCACCACTTCATGGTCACCAGGTCGCCGAACCACATGTGCGCCATCTCGTGCGCGATCACGTTGGCCCGGTGCTCCCGCTCGCTCTCGGTCACCGCGGAGCGCGGGATCATCTCGTCCCGGAAGACCACCAGCCCGGGGTACTCCATCGCGCCGAAGTTGAACTCCGGCGCGAAGGCCTGCTGGTAGTGCTCGAACGGGTAGCGGATGTCGAACATCTCGTGGAACCGGTCCAGGCACTGCTTGGTGATCTCGAAGATCTCCGGCGCCTCGGCGTCCAGGTGCCGGGCCACCGAGGCCCGGGCGTAGAGGGCGAGCGGGATGCCGTCGTGCTCGTCGGTGAGCACGTGGTACGGCCCGGCGATCAGGCTGGCCAGATAGGTGGAAATCCGTTTGGTGGGCGCGAACTCCCAGCGCCCGCCGGTGCGCGAGACCCGGGTGCCGTTGGTGGCGACGATCCACTCCGGCGGGGCGGTGACGCTCACCCGGAACGACGCCTTCAGGTCCGGCTGGTCGAAGCAGGGCAGCACCCGGCCGCCGTTGTTGATGAACAGGTGCTGGTAGAGGTAGACGCCCCCGTCGGCCGGGTCGACGTAGCGGTGCAGGCCCTCGCCGTTGTTCGAGTACCGCATCACGGCGTCGACGATCAGCTCGTTGCGCTCGGCCAGGCCGGTCAGGTGCAGGCGCTCGCCGGTCCAGGCCGACTCCGGCACGGGTTCGCCGTTCAGCGTCATCGACCGGACCTCGACCGGTGCGAACTCCAGGAACGTCGCGGCGCCGGCCCGGGCCCGGAAGCGGGCCACCGTACAGGAGCGGAAGGTGTCGCCGTCCGCGGTGAGGTCCAGGTCGACGTGGTATTCGTCCACGTCGACCAGCGACGCTCGCTCAGCGGCCTCGGCACGGGTCAGGGTCGGCATGACGACCATCATGCCCGGCGGGCCGTGCGGGTCATGCGCTAACCTCGACCCGTGCGCGTTCTCAACCTCACCTGGTGGCTGCCCTGACGGGCGGCACACCTTCACGCGCGATCACTTCCGCGGCCGCCCCGACCGGGCGGCCGTGTTGCGTTTCACACCACACCACGATCTCCCGGTTGCCGGCGGTCACCCGTACCCCAGCAAGGAGATCATCATGGCACCCACCCGCCGCCTGACCGGCTTCCAGGCCACCGGCCACCTGCATCTCGGCAACCTGCTGGGCGCCTTGCGCCCGCTGATCGCGGCGCAAGGCGCCGCGCAGTCCATCGCGCTGATCGCGGACCTGCACGCGATGACCATCGAGCACAACCCCGCAGATGTACGGGCGTCAGCGCTCGAACAGGCCACCGTCCTGCTCGCCGCCGGGGTGGACCCGGAGCGCACCCCGATCGTGCTGCAGTCCCAGGTCCGTGAGCACACCGAGCTGCACTACCTGCTGGAGTGCGTGGCCGGCTTCGGCGAGGCGGCCCGGATGATCCAGTTCAAGGAGAAGTCCGCGGCCGGCGGCCAGGTCCGGCTGAGCCTGCTCACCTATCCGGTCCTGATGTCCGCCGACATCCTGCTCCACGACGTCACCCAGGTGCCGGTCGGCGAGGACCAGCGGCAGCACCTGGAGCTGACCCGCACCCTCGCCCACCGCTTCAACACGCGTTACGGCACCACGTTCACGGTGCCCGAGGGGGTTCAGCCGGAGTCCGCCGCCCGGATCATGGACCTGGCCGAGCCCACCGCCAAGATGAGCAAGTCGGCCGGCGCCGGCCGGATCGGCCTGCTGGACCCGCCCGAGGTGGTGCGCCGCACGGTCGCCCGCGCGGTCACCGACGAGTTCGGCGTGGTCCGCCGCGATCCGCAGCGGCAACCGGGCGTCACCAACCTGATCAACCTGCTGGCCGAGTGCACCGGCCGGGAGCCGGCCGACCCCGGCTCCTACGGCGCGCTGAAACGCGAGGTCACCGACGCGATCGAGGCCCTGCTCGCGCCACTGCGCGCGCGGCACGCCGAGCTCGCCGAGGATCCGGGGTACGTACGCGGAGTGCTCGCCGAGAGTGCGGAGCGGGTCCGCCCGACCGCCGCCGCGACGGTGCGGCGGGCCCGCGCCGCCATCGGCCTACTGGACTAACGCGGAGAGCCGCTTCTCGAAGCAGAGGCTCTGCGGGTTGCCGGCGTACTCGCCGAACGGCGGGATCTGCCGGTAGCCCGAGGACTGGTAGAGGGCGATCGCCGCGGGCAGGTGGGTGCCGGTCTCCAGCCGGATCACCGAACGCCCCGCGGCGAGCGCCTCCTCCTCGATCGCCACGATCATCTGCCGGGCCAGACCGCGGCCGCGGAAGGCCGGGCGCACGTACATGCGCTTGAGCTCGGCAACGCCGGGGGCCACGGCCTGCCACGCGCCGCAGGCCACGGCCCGGCCGTTCACGGCACCGACCAGATACGCCACGTCATCGTGCGGTTCGAATATCCGCATCCCCGTCCGAGCCCCGGCCTCCGCCAGTTCGCGCTGCTGAGCGGTGACGAGAGCGGCCAGTTCGGGGTCCAGGGCAGGACGGGATTCGATCAGCACACAGGTGACTCTAGGTGACAACTCTTGCCGAGGGGTTGCGCCGAACTGGCCGTTAGGCCTATTCGTCGGTGTCCTCGTCGTCGTTGACCAGCACCGGCACGTTCGCGTTCGCCACCGTGGAGACCGAACCGTCGGCCGCCATGTGCAGCACCTCGTCGTCGTTGCGGATCCGCCGGGCCTTGCGGGCGGCGAGCCGCTGCGCCGCGGAGGGCCGGGTGTCGAGCTCCTCGAGACGGGAGTCGGTGCCGCGCGGGCCGGAGACGTACTCGCCGGCGTTGGGCTGCCAGTCGAACTCCCGCTCGCCGATCCGCACCGGGTCGCCGGGCTGGGCGCCCTTCTTGGCCAGCTCCGCCTCCACGCCGAGCCGCTCCAGACGGTCGGCCAGGTAGCCGACGGCCTCGTCGTTGTCGAAGTTGGTCTGCCGGATCCAGCGCTCCACCCGGGCGCCGCGGACCACGAACACGCCGTCCTCGTCCTGCTCGACGGTGAAGCCGGCGTCGTCGACCGCCTTCGGGCGGATGACGATCCGGGTCGGCTCCTCGACCGGCTTGGCGGCGCGGTTCTCGGCGACCAGCCTGGCCAGCGCGAAGGTGAACTCCTTGAGACCCTCCCGGGTCACCGCGCTGATCTCGAAGACCTGGTAGCCGCGGGCCTCCAGGTCGGGGCGGACCATCTCGGCCAGGTCCCGGCCGTCCGGGATGTCGATCTTGTTGAGCACCACGAGCCGGGGCCGGTCCTCCAGCCCGCCGTACGCCGACAGCTCCGCCTCGATCGCGTCCAGGTCGGCCAGCGGGTCACGCTCGATCTCCGGCGCCGCCGCGTCCAGCACGTGCACCAGCACCGAGGTGCGCTCGATGTGCCGCAGGAACTGCATGCCCAGGCCCTTGCCGGTGGCCGCGCCCGGAATCAGGCCGGGCACGTCGGCGATGGTGAACGTCTCGTCGCCGGCCTGCACGACGCCCAGGTTCGGCACGAGCGTGGTGAACGGGTAGTCGGCGATCTTCGGCTTGGCCGCGGACATCACCGAGATCAGCGACGACTTGCCGGCCGACGGGAAGCCCACCAGGCCGACGTCGGCGACGCTCTTCAGCTCCAGCACGACGTCCAGCCGGTCGCCCGGTTCGCCCAGCTCGGCGAAGCCCGGCACCTTGCGGCGGGTGTTCGCCAGCGACGCGTTGCCCCGGCCCCCGCGGCCGCCACGGGCGACCTCGTACGACGTACCGTTGCCGATCAGGTCGGCCAGCACCTCGCCGTCGGCGGTCTGCACGACCGTGCCGTTGGGCACCTTGAGGACCAGGTCCTTGCCGTTCGCGCCGTCCCGGTTGGAGCCGGCGCCACCGCCCCCGTTGTTGGCCTTGACGTGCGGGTGGAAGTGGAAGTCCAGCAGGGTGTGCTGCTGCGGGTCCACCACCAGGGTGATGCTGCCGCCGTGCCCGCCGTTGCCGCCGTCCGGGCCGCCGAGCGGCTTGAACTTCTCCCGGTGCACGGAGACACAGCCGTGCCCACCGTCACCCGCCTGCAGGTGCAGCACTACCCGGTCGACGAACGTGGTCACTTCAGCACTCCCCTAGCCAAGAAAACAACAGCGGGCCGCGGACCCGAGGGTCCACGGCCCGCTGTAGAGAAAAACTACTCCGCGACCGGCACGATGCTGACGGTCTTGCGGCCGCGCGTGGTGCCGAACAGGACGTTGCCCGTGGCGAGCGCGAAGAGCGTGTCGTCGCCACCGCGGCCGACCAGGTCGCCCGGGTGGAACTTCGTGCCCCGCTGACGGATCAGGATCTCGCCGGCGTTGACCAGCTGGCCACCGAACCGCTTGACACCCAGCCGCTGAGCGGCGGATTCACGGCCGTTACGAGAGCTGGATGCACCCTTTTTGTGAGCCATGGTTGCGCCTACTTCCCGCTCTTGATGCCGGTCACCTTGACGCGGGTCAGCGGCTGGCGGTGCCCCTGGCGCTTGTGGTATCCGGTCTTGTTCTTGAACTTGTGGATCCGGATCTTCGGACCCTTGGTGTGCTCGGCAATCTCGCCGGACACCGTCACATTGGCAAGCTTGGCCGCGTCGGTCACCAGGTTGTCACCGTCGACGAGGAGGACCGCGGCGAGGGTCAGGGCGTCGCCGGGCGCACCGACGAGCTTCTCGACCTCGATCACGTCGCCCTCGGCAACCTTGTACTGCTTGCCGCCGGTCTTGACGATCGCGTACATCGACGCGGACTCCCTGAGACTTACGCAGCCGGAAGACTGCTGGCGGATACTGCTGGGGATCCCGGCGGGCGCCTAGGGCGCGCACGGAACAGGCGCCGAAAAAGCGCCGTCGGCAAGCCTACTTCATCGCGGGGCCGAGACCCAAACCGGGCTCTTACCCGCGGCCGCAGGCCTTGTCCAGCGTGGCCTGCAGCGCGGCGAGCCGCTTGTCGTCGATCCTGTCAAGGTCACCCTTGAGCGCGGTGACCTTGGCCCCCATGGTGGCCAGCGCCTTCTTCAGCTGCGGCTCCGAGGCGAGCTTCGACATGTCGAGCAGGGCGAACGAGAAGTTCTCCACATCACGCTTCACCTTCTGCTCGGCCTGCGACTTGGCCTGGGCGTCCTTGCCCGACGCCTCGATCAGCAGCTGGTAGTCCGCGGCGAACGTGGTGCCGAAGTTGTTGCTGGTCCGGGTCGCCTGCGCGCAGATGGCCTCGCTGTTGCCGGCCAGCGCGGCGTCTCCGGCCGCGGCGTCACCGGCCGGGGCCTGCGTGGCGGCGGCGGAGCTGCCCGGCGTGACGCCGCCCTCGGGCACGGTGGCGTCGGCGGTGGCCGACGGGACACTCGCCGGGGCGGGGGCCGCCTCCGGCTGATCGGCGGAGCAACCGGCCAGGAGCAGGGCGGACAGGCCGGCTGCGGCGAAGACGACGGTACGCATGGGGATTCGGTCTCCTCGGGGGAACAGGGATCGATCCCGCGAGGGTAACGGATGCAGCGGCCCGGTAGTTAACTTTCTTTACAGCTAACTACCGGGCCGCATATCCCTAGGTCAGGGCCGGGTACGCCGGCGGGCACCGCCCCGGCGGGACCGGCGACGGGCACCCGTGCCCGCGCCGACCGGCTCGTCGTCGTCCTCGTCCTCGGCGTCCTCGGCGGCATCCGGGTCGTCCGCGCCGGCCAGCCGCATCGGCTCCGCCGCCTCGTACTCCGAGCCGTTGGTCTCCGCCGACTCGTACCGGGACAGGTCGTACCCGCTGATGTCGTAGTCGTCGTCTTCGTCGGAGGTGGTCAGCGCCGGCTTGGCGGCCGGGCGCACGATGCCGGAACCGGCCACCGGCTCCGCGACGACCGGCGCGGCCACGGCCGGCTCAGCCGCGGCAGGCTCAGCCACGACCGGCTCGGCAGCCACCGGCTCGGCAGCCACCGGATCGGCAGCCACCGGCTCGGCCGGCTCCACCGCCGGCGGCGCCTCGGCCACCTCGGCGACCGGGCCGGCCTCCTGGACGACTTCCGGCGTCTCGTCGACGGCGACCGGAGCCTGGCTCTCGCCACCGCCCCGGCGACGCCGCTGCTTGCCGCTCTGCTGCTGCGGCTGCTGCGGCGGCGCCTCGGTACGCACGGCCGCCGCCACCGCCTTGACCTGGTTGGCGGCGCCGTTGCCCCGCTTCTCCGGCACCGGCTCCGGGTGGACCAGCACGCCCCGGCCCTTGCAGTGGTCACAGGTCTCGCTGAACGCCTCCAGCAGGCCCGCGCCGATCCGCTTGCGGGTCATCTGCACCAGACCCAGCGAGGTGATCTCGGTGACCTGGTGCTTGGTCCGGTCCCGGCCCAGGCACTCGGTGAGCCGCCGCAGCACCAGGTCGCGGTTGCTCTCCAGCACCATGTCGATGAAGTCGATCACCACGATGCCGCCGAGGTCGCGCAGCCGCAGCTGGCGCACGATCTCCTCGGCCGCCTCCAGGTTGTTGCGGGTGACCGTCTCCTCCAGGTTGCCGCCCGCGCCGGTGTACTTACCGGTGTTGACGTCGACCACGGTCATCGCCTCGGTCCGGTCGATCACCAGGTGGCCGCCGGAGGGCAGGAAGACCTTGCGGTCCAGGCCCTTCATGATCTGCTCGTCGATCCGGTGCTCGGCGAAGACGTCGCTGGCCCCGGTGTGCCGGTGCAGCCGCTCGACCAGGTCCGGCGAGACCGACTCGAGGTAGTTCTCCACCTCGGCGTAGGCCTGCTCGCCCTGCACGATCAGGTCACGGAAGTCCTCGTTGAACAGGTCCCGGACCACCCGGATGACCAGGTCCGGCTCCTCGGACAGCGCCCGCGGGGCGTTGCCGTCGGCCGCCTTGGCCTGGATGTCCTCCCACTGCGCCTGCAGCCGCTTGACGTCGCGGGCCAGCTCGTCCTCGCTGGCGCCCTCGGCCGCGGTCCGGACGATCACGCCGGCGCCGTCCGGCACCAGCTTCTTCAGGATGTCGCGCAGCCGCTTGCGCTCGTTGTCCGGCAGCTTGCGGCTGATCCCGGAGGCGTTGCCGTTGGGCACGTAGACCAGGTGCCGGCCGGAGAGCGCGATGTGGCTGGTCAGCCGGGCGCCCTTGTGGCCGATCGGGTCCTTGGTGACCTGCACCAGCACCGAGTCGCCGGAGCGCAGCGCCTGCTCGATCGAGCGGGCCCGGCCCTCCAGGCCGGTGGCGTCCCAGTTGACCTCACCGGCGTAGAGCACGGCGTTGCGGCCGCGGCCCACGTCGACGAACGCCGCCTCCATGCTGGGCAGCACGTTCTGCACCTTGCCGAGGTAGACGTTGCCGACCATGGTGCCGGAGGTGGCCCGGGCGACGTAGTGCTCGACCAGGATGCCGTCCTCGAGAACGGCGATCTGGGTGCGGTCCTGCTTCTGCCGGACCACCATGACCCGGTCCACCGCCTCGCGGCGGGCCAGGAACTCCGACTCGCTCAGGATCGGCGGGCGGGTCCGGCGCTGCTCCCGGCCGTCCCGGCGGCGCTGGCGCTTGGCCTCCAGCCGGGTCGAGCCGGAGACACCCTGCACCTCGTCGGTACGACGCGGCTCGCGCACCCGGACCACGGTGTGCACGCCGTCCTCGATGCCACCGGTCTCACCGTCGCCGCTGGAGCCCTTGCGACGCCGGCGGCGCCGGCGACGGGTGACACCGTCGCCCTCGCCCTCCTCGGCGTCCTCCTCCTCGTCCTCGGACTCGGCCGACGCCTCGGCGCCCTCCTCGGACTCGGTCTCGCCGTCCTCGGCCTCGTCCGACGGGCCCTTGCCGCGGCCACGGCCGCGGCGGCCCCGGCGGCGCCGGCGACGGCCAGCGGCCTCGTCGTCCTCGTCCGAGTCGTCGTCGGCGTCCTCGACGTCGTCGGCGCTCTCGTCGGTCTCGTCGACCAGCGGCTGCTCGGTCTCGGCGACCTCGGCCTCGACCGGCTCCTCGGCCGCGCCCCGGCGACGGCGCCGGCTGCGGCGCGGCGGCTCGGCCTCCTCGGTGGCGGGCTGCTCGGCCTCGACGGCCTCGACCGCGGGCTCGGCGGGCGTCTCCACGGCCGGGCGGCGGCGCCGGCTCGTCGTGGTGGTCTCGGTCTCCGCCTCGGCGACCGGTTCGGCCGCCGACCGGCGGCGCCGGCTCACCGGCGCGGGCTCGGCCTCGGCGGGGTCGGGCGGCATGAAGAGGACGGCGGGCGGCAGCGCGGCACGGCGGGCCCGGGTGGGCTTGGCCGGCTGCTCCTCCACGAAGTCGTCGTCGAGCGGGAGGATGCCGACGACCGGGACAGCGGCGGCGCGGGCCGCGGAGGCGGCCTCCACGGCGGCGTCCTCGATGAGCGCGGCCTCGTCCTCGTCCTCGGCCTCGTCGGCGGTGACCGGCACGGCGGCGACGATCCGGCCCTCGTCGGTCGGACCCACCGCGGCGGGCGCCGGCGTCGTGCCGACCGGAGTGGCGATGGCCGCGGCGGCAGCGGGCTGATCCGCGGGAACATCCACGGCGGGGGCGATCGGCTCGGTCTGCTCGGGGGTGACCTCGACGACCGGCTCGACCTTCTTCCGGCGGGACCGGGTGGCCTTCTTCACCGGGGCGACCGGCGCCTCGGTGGTCTCCGGCGGCGTCTCAGCGGTGCCGGCCGGCGTCTCAGCCGGCGGCTCAGGCGCGGCAGCGGCGGCTTTTCGGCGGGTGCGGGTGGCTTTCTTCACCGGCGCGGCGGCTGCCTCGGCCTTCACCGGCGCGGCTGCCTCGGCGGCATCCTTCGCCGGCGCGGCGTCCGAGGCCGCGGCGGCCTCGATCCCGGCGCCCGGCTCAGCGGTGCCGGCCGCGGCGTTGCTGTCCGGCGCGTCGGCCTCCGCCGGAGGCGCTGCCGCCTTGCGACGCGGAGCCCGCGTCCGGCGTGCCGGGGTCGTGCTTGCGGCGGTATCTCCGGGCGGCGTGACTGCTCCGTCCCGTTCACCGCCCTGATCTCCCAGGTTGACTGGGGGCTCGTTATCGAGCATGGGGCGCTCTCCAGTTCTCGCGACCCCGGGCGCGTTTGAGCGCTGCCACGCAGGGTCGCTGCAAGTGTTCCGGGCCCGGCCGTGTCCGGCCGGACTTCCGAAGTCTGCCAAGACGCCGACCGGATTCCGGCTAGCGTCCTCCGATGCCGACGTCCCCGCGATCCGCGTCCAACGGATCGACGATCTCCCCCTGCGCGGTGAGTGTGCCCTGGGCCAGCCGGGTCACCCTGGGGGGCACCGGCGGCTCCAGGCCGGCCACCACACGCAAGCCGGAAAGGACGTCATCGGGCCGCACGGCGGGCGTAACCTGCCGTACGACAAGGTCGATTATCGCACACGGTACTCCAACGGCCCCGGAAGGTAGGTCTGCCTCTCCGGTCACCGTGCAGCTGTTCACCGCCCCGCGAGCGTCGAAAGTGCGCCGCCCCTGTTTGGTCATGCGCTCCACCAGCACTTCCGGAGCGCCGAGGAAGGCGGAGACCGCCTCCTTGGCTGTGACCGGTTCCACCTCCGGAAGTTCCAGCCGCCAGCGGGAGGCGTCGATCCGGTCGGCCAGGCTCCCGCCGCCCTCGGGGGCGATCACCGCCTCCAGGATGTCGAGACCCGGGGAGAGCGCGGCGTCCAGCGCGATCCGCAACTGCTCCGGGTCGACCGGGGCCTGCAGGCCGATCTCCAGGTACTCCGCCTCGCTGCCGACTCCGGTCGGGGCGGCACTGGCGTACGAGATCTTGGGGTGCGGGGTGAAGCCCTGGGAGTAGGCGATCGGCACGGCCGCACGGCGCAGCGCCCGCTCGAAGGCACGAGCGAAGTCGCGGTGCGAGGTGAAGCGCAGCGGACCGCGTTTGGCGTACCGCAGGCGGATCCGCTGCACGACCGGGGCCTGACCGCCCACGGGCTGGTTCTTCGGGGGAATCGGAAACTCCTAAGCGGGAACCCGCAGGTTGTTCACGGGTGTCAGGGGAAGCAGCTTCTTGCCGGTCGGACCGATCTGGATCTCGGTGTCCATGGCCGGGCAGACGCCGCAGTCGAAGCACGGGGTCCAGCGGCAGTCGTCCTGCTCGTACTCACTGAGCGAGTCCTGCCAGTCCTGCCAGAGCCAGTCCTTGTCGAGGCCGGAGTCGAGGTGGTCCCAGGGCAGGACCTCCAGCTCCTCGCGCTCGCGGGTGGTGAACCAGTCCAGGTCCACGCCGAAGGCGGGCAGCACCTCGTCGCAGGCCTCGACCCAGCGGGAGTAGGAGAAGTGCTCGGACCAGCCGTCGAACCGGCCGCCCTTCTCCCACACCCGGCGGATGACCTGGCCGACCCGGCGGTCACCGCGCGAGAGCAGGCCCTCGATCAGCGACGGCTCGCCGTCGTGGTAGCGGAAACCGATCGCCCGGCCCAGCGACCGGTCGCTGTTGATCTCCTGCTTGAGCAGCTTGAGGCGGGCGTCGATGACCTCGGGGCGCTCCATCGAGGCCCACTGGAACGGGGTGTGCGGCTTCGGCACGAACCCGCCGATCGACACGGTGCAGCGGATGTCCTTGGTGCCGGCGGCCTCCCGGCCGGCCCGGATCACCTCGTGCGCCATGTGCGCGATCTCCAGGACGTCCTCGTCGGTCTCGGTGGGCAGGCCGCACATGAAGTACAGCTTCACCTGGCGCCAGCCGTTGGAGTACGCCGTCACGACCGTACGGATCAGGTCTTCCTTGGTCACCATCTTGTTGATGACCTTGCGGATCCGCTCCGAGCCGCCCTCGGGGGCGAAGGTGAGGCCGGTGCGCCGGCCGTTGCGGGACAGCTCCTGGGCCAGGTCGATGTTGAAGGCGTCGACCCGGGTGGACGGCAGCGACAGCGAGACGTTGGTGTCCGCGTACTGCTCGGCCAGGCCGGAGCACATGTCGCCGATCTCGGAGTGGTCGGCGCTGGAGAGCGAGAGCAGGCCGACCTCGGAGAAGCCGGAGAACTCCAGGCCCTCCTTGACCATCTGGCCGACCGTGGTGATCGAGCGCTCCCGCACCGGGCGGGTGATCATGCCGGCCTGGCAGAACCGGCAACCCCGGGTGCAGCCGCGGAAGATCTCCACCGCATACCGCTCGTGGACCGTCTCGGCGAGCGGGACCAGGGGCTTCTTCGGGTACGGCCAGGCGTCCAGGTCCATCGTGGTGCGCTTGGCGACGCGGAACGGCACGTCCGGCCGGTTCGGCACGACCCGCTGGATCCGGCCGTCGGGCAGGTAGTCCACGTCGTAGAACCGCGGCACGTAGATGCTCTCGGTCCGGGCCAGGCGCAGCAGCAGCTCGTCCCGGCCGCCGGGGCAGCCCTCGGCCTTCCACTCCCGGATGATCCCGGTGATCTCCAGGACCGCCTCCTCGCCGTCGCCGAGCACGGCGGCGTCGATGAAGTCGGCGATCGGCTCCGGGTTGAAGCTGGCGTGCCCGCCGGCCAGCACGATCGGGTGGCTCTCGTCCCGATCCGCGCTGTTCAGCGGAATCTGCGCCAGATCGAGCGCGCTGAGCATGTTGGTGTAGCCCAGCTCGGTGGCGAACGACAGCCCGAGCACGTCGAACGCCTTCACCGGCCGGTGCGCGTCGACGGTGAACTGCGGGACGCCGTTCTCCTTCATCAGCGCCTCGAGGTCCGGCCAGACCGCATAGGTCCGCTCGGCGAGCACGTCCTCCTGCTCGTTGAGCACCTCGTAGAGGATCTGCACGCCCTGGTTGGGGAGGCCGACCTCATACGCGTCCGGGTACATCAGCGCCCACCGGACGGTGGTGGCGTCCCAGTCCTTGACGACGGCGCCGAGCTCGCCGCCCACGTACTGGATCGGTTTGCTGACCCGGGGCAGCAACTGCTCGAGCTGCGGGAAGACGGAACTCACGCTCATGGGTGTCCAGGGTACGCGGGCTACCCGCCCAGCTCTGCCGCGGCCCGCTCCAGGTCGGTGGCTAGGAGATCAGTACGGAACGCGCAGAGCTGCAGCGTCATCCGGGCGGCCCCGCGCTCTCCGACCACCAGCCGGATCCGCTTCCCCCGATCGTCCATGTCTCCCACGAGCGCGTCGAGCAGGCGCACCCCGGCGCTGTCCAGGAACGAGACCGCGGTCAGGTCGATCAGCACCGCGTCGGCCCCGGTGATCCGCCCGACGATCGCCCGGCCGATGTCGTTGGCGTTCGCCAGATCGATCTCGCCCTTCAGGTGGACCAGTTCGGCCTCACCACGCCGGGAGAAGCTCACCCACTCGTCGGTCATGACGCTCCTCGATGCCGTCGCATGGTGACCGTCGTCCCCTCACCACGGTCGAAGAAGACCTCGTCCATCGCATCCTCGATCAGCTGGAGTCCCCGGCCGCGGACGACGTCGGTGCCCGGCCCGCGCCAGCTGCCCCGGTCGGAGACCCGGACCTCGACGGCGTCCGCGCTGATCGTGGCCGCCACGTCGACCACGCCGAACGGGTCGTCCCGGTAACCGTGTTCGATCGCGTTCGCCACCGCCTCCGAACAGGCCAGCAGGACCGCGTTCACGCATTCCGGGTCCACCGCGTGCCCGACCAGCCAGCCGCGCAGGTCGGCCCGGAGCAGGGCGATCTGCAGCGGGTCCGCGCCGATCGAGCGCTCCAGCCGCTCCTCGGTGCCGAGCGTCAGGCACAGCAGGCAGACGTCGTCGGCGTGGTCGCGGCCGACCATGGTGTCGGCGATCCCGGCGGTCAGGCCCTTCAGCGGCGCGTCCCGGCGGCGGGCGTACTCCCGGGCCAGCACCTCGAAGCCGCGGTCGATCGGCCGGCCGCGGCGCTCCACCAGGCCGTCGGTGTAGAGCAGCAGGCGGCTGCCGGAGGCCAGGCGCACCCGGTGCTCGGTGCGGCGGCGGTCGCCGGCCCGCGAGCCGAGCGGCGCCGACCGGGCCTGCAGCAGGTATTGCGGCGAGCCGGCCGGCTCGTGCAGCAGCGGCGGCAGGTGACCGGCGCAGGCGTACGACAACTCGGCGCTGAGCAGGTCCACCTCGGCGTAGACGACGGTCGCCATCCGCGCCGAGTCGACCCGGTCGCAGAACCGGTCCAGCCCCTCCAGCAGCCGGGCCGGCCCGTTCTCGGCCGAGGCCAGGGCCCGGATGGCGCTGCGCAGCTGACCCATCGTGGTGGCCGCGTCGATGCCCCGGCCGACCACGTCACCGACCACCACGGCCAGCTTGTTCGGCGTGATCTGGAAGGCGTCGAACCAGTCGCCGCCGACCTCCAGATCCTGGGCCGCCGCCTGGTAGTAGGTCTCCACCGCGAAGCGCGGGTCGCCGCCCGGCACGTCACCGGCGAGCAGGCTGCGCTGCAGCGTCCGGGCGATGGCCCGCTCCTGCTCGTAGAGCCGCGCGTTCTCCAGCGCCAGCCCGGCCCGGTCGGCCAGGTCGGCGAGGAAGAGCCGCTCCGCCTCGGCGCCCCGCCGGTCCGGCGCCATCCGCAGGGCGAGGGTGCCGAGGACCCGGCCACGGACGGTGAGCGGCAGCACCGTACAGCCCAGACCGTCACCGTCGGTGGCGTGGACCGGTTCGGCGGAGTCGATCACCTCGGCGATCCGGGCGGCCAGCCGCTCCGGGTCGGGTGCGGGGCCGCCGGCGTCCTCGACCAGGCCCGCCGGCCCGACCTGCAGCCGAACCGTGGCCCAGTCGGCGATCTCCGGGACCACTCGCTCGACCAGGCGCCGGGCCCGCTGCAGGAGCCGGTGCTCCTCCTCCAGCGAGCGGGTCGTCCGGGCCAGGAAGTGCGCCCGCTCCTCACGGCGGCGGGCGTCGTCGTAGAGCCGGGCCCGGTCCAGCGCCTGCCCGGCCTGCTGCCCGAGCAGGCGGATCACCCGCAGCTCACCGTCGTCCAGCGTCCGTTCGGTACGGAAGCTGAACGCCAGCACGCCGAGCACGTTGATGCCGTTCTGGTCGTCCGCCGGCCCCGTGGTCAGCGGCAGCAGCACCACCGTGTTGCGGCCCGAGGCGCGCATCGACTCGGCCAGGTCCGGGAAGTGCTCCTCGGCCTCGGCCAGCGTGCCGATCACGTGCAGGTCACCGCGCCGGGCCACCTCGGCGACCGCCCGCTCCGACGAGCACGGCATGTCCTCCCAGTTGCCGGTCGTCGGGTCGGTGGAGGCGACCGCGACCAGCAGGTCACGGTCCGGGTCGACCAGGTAGATGCTGCTGCTGGCCGCCTGGAACGCCGGCTCCGGGGCGCGCAGCACCGCCTCGGCCACCTCGGCCTCGGTGGGCGCGGCGGCCAGGTCGGCCACTATCTGCTGGAGAACCCGGATCCGCCGTTCCGCGGCCTCCGCGACGTGCCGGGCGGCGAGCAACTCCCGCTCGTAGCTGCGCCGCTCGGTGGCGTCGAAGACCATCGTCCGGATGATCCGGGGCGAGCCGCCCGGTCCGCGTTCGAGCACCGCGTTCACCAGGGTGTGCAGCTTGCGCCCGTCGCGGCGGACCACGTCGAGGGCGATCTCGTGCACCTCGTTCTGCATGGTGAGCAGCGGCGCGAAGTGCGTCTCGTGGTACACCTGGCAGCCGGGTGTCAGCAGGTCACGGAAGCGCCGGTGCCCGATCAGGTCGGTCCGCGAGTAACCGGTCCAGCTCAGGAACGTCTCGTTGACCCGGACGATCGTGCCGTCCGGCAGCGTCGTCAGATAGCCGCACGGGGCATGTTCGTACAGGTCCTCAGGATCGTCGTCCCAGGGCAGTCGCAACTCTTGTGTCACGTCCGGCCCACCAGATTCGCTCACGCCAAAGCTCCGCCGATCATGCCCGCTGTCTACAACCAGGACTTGATCGCGTCAACCGTCTCTTCCGGAGCACTCAGGTTCGGGCAGTGCCCGGTCGCGTTCATGGCCATGAAGGTGCTCTCCGGCGTGTGCTTGTGGACGTACTCACCGACCACGGTGGGCGCGATCACATCGTCCGAGCACTGCAGGATCAACGACGGCACCCGCGAATGCGGCAGGTCGGCCCGGTTGTCCGAGAGGAAGGTCACCCGGGCGAACTTCTTGGCGATCTCCGGGTCGGTGCGGCAGAAGCTGTTCGTCAGCTCCTCGCCCAGCTCGGGCCGGTCCGGGTTGCCCATGATCACCGGAGCCATCGCACTGGACCAGCCCAGATAGTTGCTGTCCAGCGACTCCAGCATCTCCTCGATGTCGGAGCGCCCGAACCCGCCGACGTAACCGTCCTTCTCGTCGTTGATGTAGCGCGGCGACGGCCCGACCATCACCAGGCCGGCGAACCGCTCCGGCTCCCGGTTGGCGGCCAGCAGACCGATCATCGAGCTCACCGAATGGCCGACGAAGACGACGTCACGCAGGTCGTTCTCCCGGATGATCTCCAGAATGTCCTCGGCGTAGCCGTCGAGGCTGGAGTAGCGATCGTCGGAGTACGCCGACAGGTCGGACTTGCCGTTGCCGACGTGGTCGAAGAGCACGATCCGGTGCGTGTCCGCGAAGGCCGGCGTGACGAAGCGCCACATGTTCTGGTCGCAGCCGTATCCATGGGCGAACAGCATCGGCGGGCCGGACTCGGCGCCGGTCATGGTGACAGCGTTCCTCTGCGTGGTTTTCAACAAACCCTCCGGGCGGGCGGGGTGAACGGATCTCCGGGGGTGACTCCGGGCACTTCCCGGTCACGGCGGCCGGGCGGATGCCAAGTCCGGGTAACCATACGACTCCGGAGCGTTTCGCACATCGCCCTCGTTGTCCGGCATTCGCGCCGACCGTCCCGTTCCGGCCCGGCCGTCCCCCTGGCGCGGCCGCCCTAACCTGGGGGAAGACGTCCGCCCTCAGGCGCGCGGGAGGAGACGAGAAAACGATGGCCGACCAGCCGCCGGTCGACCCGACCCCGGCCGCCGGAATGCCCGATCCGCCCCGGAAGGCGGATTCCGGCGATTCGCAGACCATGGACCTGCCCTCCCGCTGGAGCGGCGCGGCGGCCGTGCCGGACCCGGCGCCCCGCCGGTCGCGGTGGTCACGCCTGTGGGACCGGGTGAACGGCGCCGAGCCGGCGCCCGCCGCCGAGCCGGACAACTGGGCGACCATGCCGGCCGTCGACCCGTGGGCGGATCAGGACACTCCGGTGTGGCCGGAGACCTATGCGGCGGTGGACACCCCGCCGACCCGGCTGGAGACCCCGGAGGGCATGCCGCCCACCCGGATGGACGCCCCGGCCACGCGGTTGGACGCGCCCGCCCCCGCCTCGCCGGCGGCGGCCAGGGCCGCGGATGTGGCCGAGAAGGCCATGGCCGACGCGATGGCCGCCGGCGCCAAGGTGCTCGAGGCAGCGAAAGCGGCCGCCGCGATCGCCGCCGCCAAGGCCGCGGAGCAAGCCGTCAAGGCCGGCCAGGCCGTGAAGGCCGGCGACGCCGCCAGGAACGGCGAGGCCGCGAAAGCCGGCGGCGCCCTCCGAAACGGCGAGGCCGGGACTACCGCCGCGCCCGAGCGGGCCGTGCCCGCCGGCATTCCCGCCCCCGGCACCTACCCGCCACCGGCCGGCGGCAGCGGCCTCCCGCCGCAGCACCCCGCGAAGCCACGCTTCTGGCACCGCCCGAAGAAGAACGTCAAGCCACCGGCGATCAACCGGGTCCCGGTTCAGCCGCGACCGGCACCCAGCCGGCCGGCACCGCCGCCCTGGGCGGCCCGCCCGGCGCCGCCGAAACGGCGCGGCCCGATTCGCCGCTGGATGCGCCGGTTCACCCTGCTGACCGTGGTCGGGCTGGTGCTCTGCTGCGGCGGCCCGCTCGCCTACTGGCAGTTCCCGGCCGCCCGGCAGTTCCCGGTCTCCGCGGTCCTGCCGGACTCCTTCGCCGACCTCGACCTGCGCGACACCGCCGCCGGCCGGCGAGCCGCGGAACGGCTCGCCGAGCAGCTGCAGGCCGCCGGCTCGTCCGGCGAGGCGTTCGCCGGGACGTACGCGGACGGCCGCGGCAAGCGGGTCACCCTGTTCGGTGTCACCGGCTGGCGGCTGAACCCGGGCTCCGACGTGGACGCCCAGCTGGAGCGGCTCACCACCGAGCTGAAGCTCAAGGACATCCAGTCGTTCGACGTCGGCGAGTTCGGCGTGCACGAGCGCTGCGGTGTGGGCCGGCTGAACGGCTCCTCGGTGGTGGCCTGTGCCTGGGCCGACCACGGCAGCCTGGCCACCGTGCTGCTGACCCGCCGTTCCGTCGAGGAGAGCGCGGAACTCGTCGCCGGCCTGCGCTCGGAGGTGCTGACCCCGAAGTACTAGGCCGGTTCCTGGCTCTTGCTGGGGGCGTAACGCGGCACGTACTCCTGGCCGGTGAGCTTCTGGATCTCGGCCATCACCTGGTCGGTGAGCTCGCGCAGCGCGGTCCGGTCGTCGGAGCGGCCGACCGTCGGGATCGGCTCGCCGAACTTGATGGTGACGGTGTTGCGCATCAGCTTGGGGTAGAGCCGGCCGATGGGCTGCACCTTCTCGGTGCCGAGCATGCCGACCGGGATGATCGGCACACCGGCGGCGACGGCCAGCCGGGCCACGCCGGTGCGGCCGCGGTACAGCTTGCCGTCCGGCGAGCGGGTGCCCTCGGGGTAGACGGCGACCAGGTCGCCGCCCTTGAGGGCGGGGATGGCGGCGTCGAACGCGGTGAGCGCCGCACGGCCGCCGGCCCGCTCGACCCGGATCGCGCCGAGGCCCTCCATCAGCTTGCGGTTGAGCAGGCCCTTGATGCCGGTGCCGGTGAAGTAGTCGGACTTGGCCCAGAAGGCCAGGTGACGCGGCACCACGGCGCCGAGGAAGAGTTCATCGGCGACGGAGAGGTGGTTGCCGGCGAAGATGGCGCCCCCGGTCCGCGGGATGTGCTCGAGGCCTTCGACGTGCGGCCGCCAGCCAGTCATCAACGCCGTGCCGACGGTGACTTTGCCGATCGAGTAGAGCAGCGGCAACTCGTCCTCCGGGTAACACCTGAGTGTCTGGTAGTGAGATGGGTGCTGTGAGGTTATCGGACGACAAGGCCGAAGTACCTAATGATCTTGCACCGTGGCCCGGATGTTCGCCCACGCCAGGCGAACATCCGGGCCATTCGGTTCAATCACACCGACGTTACGGTGACCGTCACCTGCTCGCCGTCGCCGACCTCACCGGCGAAACCGGACTCCAGCCGGCCGAACTCGACCGACGTGGCGAGCGTCTCACCAGCCACGAACTCCCGGTGCGCCTCGACGGCCGCCCGGACCGGCTCGGACGCGGAGAGCACCAGCGTGATCCGGTCGCTGACGTCCAGATCGGCGTCCCGCCGGGCCTGCTGCACGACCCGGATCACGTCGCGGGCCAGGCCTTCGGCGGCCAGCTCGGGCGTGACCGCGGTGTCGAGCACCACGACGCCGCCACCGGCCGGCAGCGGGGCCGAGTTCTCGGCGTCGGCGGCGACCAGCTTCAGCTCGTACTCGCCCTCGGCGAGGGTGACGCCGGCCGCGACCGGTGCGCCGTCGACCAGCTGCCACTCGCCGGCCTTGACCGCCTTGATCACCTGCTGGACCTGCTTGCCCACCCGGGGGCCGAGGGCCCGCGGCACCACGGTGAGGACCTGCTGGCAGTACGCGGCCACGTCGTCGGTGAACACCACGTCCTTGACGTTGACCTCGTCCTTGAGCAGGTCACCGAGGCCGGCCAGGGCGGCGCCGGACGGCGTGGCCACGGTCGCCGAGGCGAGCGGCAGCCGGACCCGCAGGCCCTTCGCCTTGCGCAGCGACAGGGCCGCCGAGGCGACGTCGCGGATCGCGTCCATCGAGGCGACCAGCTCGTGGTCGGCCGGGAACGCGTCCGCCGTGGGCCAGTCGGTCAGGTGCACCGACCGGCCACCGGTGAGGCCGCGCCAGATCTCCTCGGTGGTCAGCGGCGCGAGCGGCGCCACCACCCGGGTGACCGTCTCCAGCACGGTGGCGAGGGTGTCGAAGGCGTCCGCGTCGCCAGCCCAGAACCGGTCCCGGGACCGGCGCACGTACCAGTTGGTCAGGGCGTCCAGGTAGGACCGGATGCTCGCGGCTGCGCCGGAGATGTCGTACTCGTCCATCTGCCGCTGCACGTCGGCGACCAGCTCACCGGTCTTGGCGAGCACGTAGCGGTCGAGCAGGTGCGTCGAGTCGGTCCGGAACGACGCCTCATAGCCCGAAGCATTCGCATAAAGGCTGAAGAAGTACCAGACGTTCCAGAGCGGCAGCAGCACCTGGCGCACCGAGTCGCGGATGGCGACCTCGGTCACCGGCATGTCCCCACCGCGCAGCACCGGCGAGGACATCAGCATCCAGCGCATCGCGTCCGAGCCGTAGGTGTCGAACACCCGGTAGACGTCCGGGTAGTTGCGCAGCGACTTGGACATCTTGCGGCCGTCCTCGCCGAGCAGGATGCCGTGGCTCAGGCAGTTGCGGAACGCCGGCCGGTCGAACAGCGCGGTGGCCAGCACGTGCATGGTGTAGAACCAGCCGCGGGTCTGCCCGATGTACTCGACGATGAAGTCGCCCGGGTAGTGGTGCTCGAACCAGTCCTTGTTCTCGAACGGGTAGTGCACCTGAGCGAACGGCATCGAGCCGGACTCGAACCAGCAGTCCAGCACCTCCGGCACGCGCCGCATCATCGACTGGCCGGTCGGGTCGTCCGGGTTCGGGCGTACCAGCTCGTCCACGTAGGGCCGGTGCAGGTCGGTGACCTTCACCCCGAAGTCGCGCTCCAGCTCCTCGTAGGAGCCGTAGACGTCCACGCGGGGGTACTGCGGGTCGTCCGACTTCCAGACCGGGATCGGCGAGCCCCAGAACCGGTTGCGGGAGATCGACCAGTCGCGGGCGTTCGCCAGCCACTTGCCGAACGAGCCGTCCTTGATGTGCGACGGCGTCCAGCTGATCTGCTGGTTCAGCTCGACCATCCGGTCGCGGAACTTGGTCACCGCGACGAACCACGAGGACACGGCCTTGTAGACCAGCGGGGTGTCGCAGCGCCAGCAGTGCGGGTACGAGTGCATGTACCCGTCGTGGCGCAGCACCACGCCACGCTCCTTGAGCGTCGCGATCACCGGCTTGTTGGCGTCGAAGACCTGCAGGCCCTGGTAGTCCGGGACCAGCGAGGTGAACCGGGTGTGGTCGTCGACGGTCACCACGGTCGGGATGCCGGCCGCGTTGCAGGTGTTCTGGTCGTCCTCACCGAAGGCGGGCGCCATGTGCACCACACCCGTACCGTCCTCGGTGGTCACGAAGTCGGCGCCGAGCACCTGGAAGGCGTTCTCGCCGCCGGGCTCGACCAGGAAGTCGAAGAGCGGCGTGTAACGGCGCCCCACGAGGTCCCGGCCCAGAACGGTGCCGGTCTGCTCGTACCCCTCGAGCTCCTTGGCGTAAGCACCCACCCGGCCGGCGCCGATGAGCAGTTTCTCGCCGTCCTTCTCGAGGACGGCGTATTCGATGTCGGGGCCGACCGCCAGCGCCAGGTTCGACGGCAGCGTCCAGGGCGTGGTGGTCCAGACCGCGATCCGCTCGCCCGTCTCCAGGGTGAAGGCCACGGTGAGCGCCGGGTCGGTCCGGTCCCGGTAGACGTCGTCCATCCGGGTCTCGGTGTTGGACAGCGGCGTCTCGCAGCGGAAGCAGTAGGCGAGAACGCGGAAACCCTCGTAGACCAGGCCCTTGTCGTGCAGAGTCTTGAACGCCCACATGACGGACTCCATGTAGGCCGGGTCGAGGGTCTTGTAGTCGTCCGCGAAGTCCACCCAGCGCGCCTGCCGGGTGACGTAGCGCTCCCAGTCCTTGGTGTAGGCCAGCACGGACGTGCGGCAGGCCTCGTTGAACTTGTCGATGCCCAGCTCGACGATCTGCGCCTTGGTGGTGATGCCGAGCTGCTTCTCCGCCTCGACCTCGGCCGGCAGGCCGTGGGTGTCCCAGCCGAACCGCCGCTCGACCCGCTTGCCGCGCATCGTCTGGTAGCGCGGGACCAGGTCCTTCACATACCCGGTGAACAGGTGACCGTAGTGCGGCAGCCCGTTGGCGAACGGCGGGCCGTCATAGAACACGTACTCGTTCGAGCCGTTCTCGCCGGCCGGGCGCTGCTCGACCGACGCCTCGAAAGTCTTGTCGGCCGCCCAGTGGTCGAGGACCGCGCGCTCGACCGCCGGCAGATCCGGCGAGGCCGGCACGCCGGACGCGGCACTGTGCTTCGGATAGGCCATGGTTCTCCTCAAGCAGCTCACATCTCGTGACTGCGAGGACGAGCGCATGCGCCCGCGGTACCACCTCGCTTGACGCCCGATCGGGCGCCCGCTCATTCGCCGGATGATCTGCGCGGTCCGGTGTCCGCCCGGTTCTACTAGGGGTTCAGCCCGTTCTTCCGGAGGCTCCCCGGTGATGGCCGGTTCGTCGCCTGCGTGGAGACAACGATACCGGCCACGCTCGGCTTCCCTCATCCGCATTACCCCGGCTCGCGCCGGGCAAGATCAAAACCGGTCCGGCGTACGGGCTACGGACGCAACGTGGTCGACCAGAGGCTCACACCGTCCCGATCGCGCAGGTGCACCGTGAACGCGCCGGACTCGCCGTCGATCTCCACCTCGCCGAAGTGCTGGAACCCGTCGGCCGGCGACGTGTTCGCCACGGGCGGCGCGTTGACGAAGACCGCCTCCGGCCCGAACGTGCCGTCCAGCGCGTTCGGCCCGAACGCACCCGCGTGCGCCGGCCCGGACACGAACTCCCAGAACGGCGTGAAGTCCTGGATCGCCGCCCGCGCCGGGTCGTAGTGGTGCGCGGCCGTGTAGTGCACGTCCGCGGTGAGGAACACGATCCCGCTCACCCGGTGCCGGTGCGCGGCCCGCAGTACCTCGGCGAACTCCAGCTCCCGGCCCTTCGGGGCGCCGGGGTCGCCCTGCGCCACCCCCTCCTGCGCCGCGGCGCCGTCCGGCACGACCAGGCCCAGCGGCAGGTCCGCGGCGATCACCTTCCAGGTGGCCCGGCTGCGCCGGAGCCCGTCGATCAGCCACTCGCGCTGCGCACGGCCGAGCAGACCGCGGTTCGGGTCGGCGTACGTGTTGCCGTCGTTCACGTCCTTGACGGTCCGCATGTCCAGCACGAACACGTCGAGCAGCGGCCCGTACGGGATCCGGCGGTAGATCGGCGCGGTCGTCGCCGGCACCGGCAGCCATTCCAGGTACGCCTGCCGCGCCCGGGCCGCCAGCACGTCCACCCGCTTCTCGGTGTAGCGGGCGTCGGTCAGGATCTCCCCCGGGTACCAGTTGTTGGTCACCTCGTGGTCGTCCCACTGGTTGATCTGCGGAACCTCGGCCGCGAACCGCCGGTAGTGCTCGTCGAGCAGGTTGTACGCGTACTGCCCGCGGAACTCGCCGAGGGTCTCGGCGACCTTCGTCTTGGCGTCGGTCAGCAGGTTCTGCCAGACCCGGCCGTCCGGCAGGGTGACGGTCTCGGTGAGCGGGCCGTCCGCGTACACCGTGTCCCCGCTGTGCAACAGGAAGTCGGGCCGCCGGCGCCGCATCGACTCGAAGAGCCGCATCCCGCCGAAGGCGGGATCGATCCCCCAGCCCTGGCCGGCGACGTCGCCGGTCCAGACGAACCGGACGTCGCGGCGGCGCACCGGCGCCGTGGTGAGCTCGCCGCGCACCGGGGCGCTGAACAGGCCGGGGCGTTCCAGGCTCTCCACCTTCACCCGGTAGTACAACCGCTCACCGGCGGGCAGGCCGCGCAGCCTCACCTTCCCGGTGAGGTCGGTCGCCGGTGTGACCACCGGTCCGCGCAGCATCCGGCCGCCGCGGAAGTCCGGCCGCCGGCTGGTCTGCACCCAGAGGCGTCCCGGCCGGTCCGCCCGGCTCCAGACGACGGCGGTGTCCGCGGTGGCGTCGCCGCTCTGCACGCCGTGGGTGAGCATCGGGCGGCTGGCGCCCGCCGAGAACGCCGGCGCTTCGAGCAGGGCGCCCGCGACGCCACCCGCCACCGAGGCTCGCAGAAGGTTCCGTCGAGAGATCGAGGTCATAGGCATCTGCCTATCCGTCCGACGTGGCTCCGAGGTAACGCCATCCTAAACTCCACCGTGTGATCCGGATCGAGATCGACGAACCGACGCTGGCCCGGACCAGGATCGCGATCAGCCCGCTCGCCGAGCTGATCTGCGGTCTCTACCTGCTGCGCCGCAACCCCGAGGCGCCCTGGCCGTACACGTCGTGGGCGGCGCGTGCGCGGGAGGTGCTGCGTACCGATCCGGCGACCGCCCCGGTCTCGCTCTGGTTCCGGCTGGAGGGGTCGTACCCGGACTTTCTCAACCCGGTGCCGGAGAGCCCGGTGCCCACCCTCGCCGAGCAGCTCGACCAGATCCGTGCCACCCCGGCCGACCTGATCGAGGAGCAGTTCGCGCGGCACTATCCGGCGGATCGGGTGCCGGACGAGCTGGTGCCGTACCGGCACGACCGGCAGGCGGCGCTGAACCGGCTCGCCGACGGCCTGGCCGCGTTCTGGGACGCCACGGTCGCCCCGCACTGGCCGGCGATGCGCGCCGCCCTCGACGAGGAGGTGCTGCTGCGGGCCCGGGCGCTGGCCGCCGACGGGCCGGACGCGCTGCTGTCGCACCTGCACGACCGGATCCGCTGGGAACGACCGGTGCTCACCCTGGTCAAGCCGCTGAGCCAGAGTTACGAGGCGATCGACAAGCGGCTGCTGCTGGTGCCGCTGATCTTCTCCCGGGGCGCGCTGAGCTGCTCCACCGACCACCCTGACGTGATCATGGTCACCTATCAGTCGCGGGGTGCGGCGGTGCTCGCCGAGACGCCGGCGCCGCCGGTGGCGGCCGAGTCCGACCGCCTCGCCGTCCTGGTGGGCCGGGGCCGGGCGGCGGTGCTGCGCGGCCTGACCGTGCCGTCCACCACCACCGCGCTGGCGGTCGCGCTCGGCCTCGCGCCGAGCACCGTGTCCGAGCACCTCGCCGGGCTGCAGGCGGCCGGGGTGGTGCACCGGCGCCGAGCCGGGCGGCGGGTCCTCTACGGCCTGGAGCCGGCCGGCGTCGCCCTGCTGAACCTGCTCGGCGGAGATTCGGCCGCGGCCGAATCCGTTTCCTGACTCTCCCGGCCGCCCTACCGTCGGCGGCCATGGGAAGTGAGTACGCGATCGAGGCGGACGGCCTGCGCCGCACCTACCACACCCGGACCGGCTGGCTGCGACCCCGGCGGACCGAGGTGGAAGCGGTCCGGGGCGTGGACCTGACGGTCCGCCGCGGTGAGCTGTTCGGCCTGCTCGGACCGAACGGCGCCGGCAAGACGACCACCATCAAGATGCTCAACACGCTGCTGATCCCGACCGCCGGCACGGCCCGGATCTGCGGCTTCGACGTGGTCACCCGCACCCGGGAGGTACGGCGCCGGATCGGCTACGTCTTCGGCGGCGACCGCGGCCTCTACGACCGGCTCTCCGCACTGGACAACCTGCGCTACTTCGCCGAGCTGTACGGTGTCCCGCCCCACCAGCAGAAACCCGCCATCGCCGAACTGCTCGAACTGGTCGGGCTGACCGGCCGGGAACACGAACGGGTCGAGGGCTACTCGCGCGGCATGCGCCAGCGGCTGCACATCGCCCGTGGCCTGCTGCACGACCCGGACGTGCTGTTCCTCGACGAACCGTCCATCGGGGTGGACCCGGTCGCCGCCCGTGAGCTGCGCCGCACCGTCGCCGGGCTCGCCGCCAACGGCACCACGGTCGTGCTGACCACGCACTACATGGCCGAGGCCGACGAGCTCTGCGACCGGATCGCGGTGATCGCGGACGGCCGGATCCAGGCGCTCGGCACGCCGGCCGAGCTGCGGCGCCGGGCAGACGGGCGACGGGTCGTGGAGGTGGAGGCGTACGGCGTCCCCGACTCCGCGATCTCCGCCCTACGGGGGCTGCCCGGCGTACGCGAGACCGCCGTCGAGGAACGCGGCACGCTGCAGCTGCTGACCGTGCAGTCCGACGCGCACCTGGACGTGCAGGGTGACGTGCTGCGCGAGCTCGCCGGGGTGCGGCTGGGCCGGGTCAACAGCCGCGAGCCCACCCTGGAGGACGCGTACGTGGCGATCGTGAACGCCGCATGAGAGCGCTCGTGATCGGCACGCTGATGCACGCCAAGCACATGAGCCGCTCCCCGTTCGAGGTGGCGCTGGCCCTGGTCATCCCGGTCGTCCAGGCCACCATGGCGGTCCACCTGTTCCGGGCCGGGGACGAGCCGCACCGGCTGCTCGAGGCGGCGGTCGGTGCCGGGCTGATGGGGGTCTGGGCGTCGGTGCTCTCCGGATCGGGCGGTGCGGTCCAGAACCAGCGCTGGCTCGGCACCCTGGAGATGATCATGATGGCGCCGCGGCGGCCGGTGACCGTGCTCCTGCCGATCACCACGGCCACCGCGGTCACCGGCACCTACGCGCTGCTCGCCACCCTGCTCTGGGGCCGGCTGCTGTACGGCATCCCGCTCGATGTGGCCCGCCCGTACGCGTTCCTGGCCGCGACCGTCGCCTGCGTGGCCGGGCTGGGGATGTTCGGCCTGCTGCTCGCCTCGACGTTCGTGCTGCTCCGCAACGCCAACGCCCTCGCCAACCCGCTCGACTACCCGATCTGGCTGCTCTCCGGGATGCTCGTGCCGATCAGCGTGCTGCCGTCCTGGACCGCCCCGATCGCCGCCGCCCTGCCCACCACCTGGGGCGCCCGTGCGGTGCGGGAAGCCACGGTCGGCGGGCCGGTCTGGCCGTCCATCGGCGTCTGCCTCGCCCTCGGCACGGCCTGCCTGCTGCTCGGCGCGTACTGCCTCACCTCGTTCGAACGCCGCGCCCGCGCGGCCGCAACCCTGGCGCTCTCATGAGAACACTGCGGCTGATCACGACCGGGGGCGCGCTCGCCTACCGCGCCCTGTTCAACTGGACCACACCCGCCATGTACGCCGGGACGCTGCTCGCCGGCCCGACGTTCCAGCTGTTGTTCTTCGCCTACCTGGGCCGGCAGCTGCGGGTGGCCGACGACGCGTTCTTCATCGTCGGCAACGCCGTGCTGGCCGCCTCATCGGCGTGCGTCTTCGGCGGGACGATGGCGGTCGCCAACGAGCGTCGCTACGGCACCCTCGGCCATGTGCTGCTGTCGCCGCGGAGCCGCACCGCGATCTTCTGGGGGCGGGTCCTTCCGTACGCGGGGAACGGCCTGCTGATCGCGGTCTTCACGCTGACCGCCGGATCGCTGCTGCTCGGCCTGCGGATCCCGGTGAATGCGCTGCCCGGTCTCGGGCTCGCGCTGGCGGCCGGCTCGCTGGCCTGCGCGTTCTTCGGCCTGACCCTGGGCGCGCTGGGCCTGCGCTTCCGTGACGTCTTCGTCGTCTCGAACGTCGCGGTAGCGGTCCTGCTGCTGCTCACCGGGGTGAACGTGCCGCGCGGCGAGCTGCCGCCCTGGATGATCGGTGTCGGACACGCACTGCCGATCACCCATGCGGCGGAGGCGGCTCGGCTGCTCGCCGCCGGGCGCGGCCTGGGTGCTGCCGCGCCCGCACTGCTGACCGAGCTGCTGGTGGCCGCCGGATATGCCGTCCTCGCCGCCGCCCTCCTCACGATCTTCGAGGCGGAGTCGCGGCGGCGGGCCAGCCTGGAGACCCTCTAGCGGGCCGGAGTCCGGGGACTCGTCAGAGCTTGGGGAACCAGAGGGCCAGCTCGCGCTCGGCGCTCTCCGGCGAGTCGGAGGCGTGCACCAGGTTCTCCCGGTTGGACAGCGCCAGGTCACCGCGGATCGTGCCGGCCGCGGCCTTGCGGCCGTCGGTCGCGCCGATCATGGCGCGGACCACCTCGATCACCGAGTCGCCGGAGAGGATCAGCGCAGCCAGCGGGCCGCTCGTCATGAAATCCTTCAGCGGCGGGTAGAAAGCCTTGTCGACGTGCTCGGCGTAGTGCGCGTCGGCCAGGGAGGCGTCCATCGTGCGCAACTCCAGCGCCTCGATGACCAGGCCTTTACGCTCGAAACGGGAGACAATCTCGCCGAGCAGGCCGCGGCGGACCGCGTCGGGCTTGATGAGCACGAGCGAACGCTCGGTGGTGCTGGACACGCGGTTCCTCCGTAAAAGACGACAGCCCGACACGCGGGAGGTTCAGCCTATCGGTACCGCGATCGCCGGCGGGCGGTGATGCCCGGGCCGGCGCACTTTCGCCGATCCGCCGGCGGGCCATAACCTGACGGGAACAACCGGGAGGTCCACAGTGGCGAACCAGACCGGCCGGCCCATCGCCCCGGCACGCAAGCTGGTGGCGGCGGTCATGGGCACGCTTGCGGTCTTTGTGATCGTTTTCGGGCTGGGCATGTCGAGCATGGCGGTCGCGTTCTTCGGCGTCGCCGTTCTGGCGCTGGCCATCGTCCTGGCCGCGGTCAACCTGTCCAGCCGCCGCGGCGGCCGGGCGACCGTGGCCGGGAACGCCGAGGTCAAGTCGATCCCGCCGCCGCCGCTCTCCTCGGCGTACGGCCGGGCCGAGATCGAGGCGATCGTGGTGGCCCCCGGCCTCGGCACGTTCGAGACGGTGATCCGCGAGTCCCGCGTCCCGGTCGCGAAATGGCCGGCCGTCGGCGCGACGGTGCCGATCACCGTGGACGTCGACGACACCCGCCGGGTCCGGGTGAACTGGAACGACGCCCCGGTCCGCGAGGAGGGCGCCGACCCGCCGCCCCCGCCCGCCCCGTCCGCCTTCGCGGCGACCGACGGCATCGACGACGACGTGCTCGGCGCCGACGACCCGGCCCCGTGGGAGGGCCGCGACCGCGACTGGGTCTTCGACACCGAGGAGCCGCCACCCCCGCCGCCACCGGCCGCGCGCGCCGGCTTCGGCGAGGCCCGGTCGACGACGCCGGTCGTGGTGCGCGACACCCCCACCGGCACGATCGTCGAGGGCCACGTGGTCGGCACCGACGAGGAGCCGCCACCACTGCCCCGCCGCGCCGCGGGCGCGTCCCGCTTCCGCCAAGCCGCGGCCCCGCCCGACGACGACGCCGCCGAGCCGGACGACGCCCCACCTCGCGACTCCTTCATCACCGGCACGGAGGACCCGGCGCCCCCGCCCGGCGCCACTCCCACCGGCCCCACTCCCGCTGCCGGCGCCGCTCCTGCGAGCGCCGCTCCCACCGGCGCCGCTCCCACCGGCGCCGCTCCTGCCGGCGCCGATTTCGCCGCCAGCGCTGCTCCTGCCAGCGCCGCTCCTGGCGGGCCTGAAGCGGCCGGCGCCGAGCCCGACGCGGCCGGTGCTGCTCCCGCCGAGCCCGACCACGTCACCGCCGCCAAAGCCGCCGGGGCCGCTCCCGCCGGTGAGGCGAATCCGTCAGACCCGACCGCTGCCGGGGCTTTCGGCCCCAGCCCGACCGGCACTCCTAGCCCGGCCTCGGACTCTGCCCCCGGCCGCTCGGGCAGCAGCACCTCGGGCGCCCCTGACGCCGGCACAGCAGACACGGCTGGTCAGGGCGCCGGGTTGGCCGGCGCAGCCGGCTACGGCGCCGACATGGCAGGCACAGCCGGCCACGGAGCCAGCACGACAGGCGCGGCCGGCCACGGCGCTGGCACGACAGGCGCGGCCAGCCACGGCACCGGCACGGCAGGCGCGGCTGGCTACAGTCCGTCCGGCGGTTCCGCCTCGCCCTACAGCCGCCCCAGCACGACCTCAGGCGCTCCTGCCGCAGGCACCGCCGGCTATAGCCCGGCCGGAACGCCGGACCCGGCTTCGAGCTCCGCTTCCGCATACAGCCGCCCCGGCCCCACGTCCGGCGACAGCACCACCGACCCCGGTGCGGCAGGCTCGCGTGGCTACGACCGGCCGGGCACGGCTTACAGCGGCCCCGGCTCGACGTCCGCCCACAGCCCGGCCGGCGTCTCGGAGCCCGCTTCCCCCTACAGCCGCCCGGAGTCCGATTTCCCGGAAGGCGGCGCGGCGGGGGCCGCGTTCGCCGCTGCGAGCAGCGGATACGCCCCCACCGGCACGACCACGCGCACCACAGCGGGCCGCCCACCGGGCACCCGCCCCAGCCCTCGACCGCGAAACGGCTCGGCCACCGCGACAGCCGAGCGGCAAACCCCTTCCGGTACGCCCGACGAGTCCCCCACCGGCCAGCAGACCGCCACCGGCCGCCCGCCGGCTCAGCGCACCTCGGCCGAGTCCAGCCCCGACGCCGATCCACTGATCGACCTGCCGCTCGAGGAGGAGGAACCCGCCCAGCGAACCCCTCCGGCCGACGCCACCACCGCCTGGGCACCCACCGGCCAGCCGTCCCGGGCCACCAGGGACGAGCCGGACACGATCGCGTGGACCGCCACCGCACCCGGCCCTGAGGCCCGCGCCACCGACGAGGCCGACACGCAGCCGGTGGGCGGCTTCACCGCACCACCGCAGTCCAGCGCAGAGCCGCCACCGGCACCGTCCACCTCGTCCGGCCGGACCCGCTTCTTCGCCCAGCCCGGCGAGCCCACCGATCAACTCCCCCGCCAGGACACCCCGTCCGAACCCGACGACCAGGCGCCCACCGACGCGCCCACCCCGGCTCCCGGCAGCACCCGCCCCGAGCCCACCCCGACCGCTTTCCGGGCGGCGCCGCACGCCGAGCCCACCGCGACGTCCACCCCGTCCCCGGTCTCCGGGCCACCCACCGCGCCCGCTCCCGACCGGCCGTTCCCCAGCGCTCCACCCCCGTCGACGCCCTACCCGACCGGCCCGGCCACCCCGCCGACCGCCTACGACGACATCGACATCCCGCTCGACAGCGCCCCTGCACCCGGCCGCCCCGCCGACAGCCCTCCGAACGCCGACGGCATCGACATTCCGCTGGAAGGCAGCCCCGACCCGGCACCCGAAACCACGCGCCCCGCCTCGACTGCCATGGCCGACGGCATCATCGCCCCACCGGCCGAATCCATCCCGGAAACCACCCCGCCGCCGGCCACCAGCCCCATGCCCGAGGCCGGCACGGCAACGCGCCTCACGCCAGAGATCCCAGCCGACGACGCGCCGGCGACCGGACCCGCAGGCACCACACCGGAGGCCCCAGCCAACAACGCGCCGGCGACCGAACCCGCAGGCACCACACCGGAGACCCCAGCCGACGACGCGCCAGTAAACGAGCCCGCAGGCAGCACACCGCCGGCAGCCACTCCGGCCCCCGGCCCCACACCCCCCGCCGGCATCGGCAGTTGGGCAGGCACCGCTGCCGCCGCCGCAGCCGGCGCCGCAGCGGGCGCGTCCGTCAGCGCCGCAGCCGGCCGTCGCGACTCCGGCAAACCCGCCGAAGCCGCCCCGCAGACCGAGGAACCACCCCCCGCGGGCAGCCCCTGGGGCAACTTCGGCGGCCGCTCCGAACCCGACGAAAGCACCGCCGACCTGATCACCGCCTACCCGAGCGCCCGCCCCAGCGCGGCCAGCGCGATCCACGGCGTCGGCATCACCGTCCTGGTCACCGACCTGGCCCGGTCGATCGCCTTCTACCGGGACGTCCTCGGCTTCTTCGAGATCGACAGCGGCGAGAGCAGCGCCGTGCTCGCCTCCGGGGACACCCGCCTGGTGCTGCGCACCGTCCGCAGTCTTTCCGCGGAGGCCAGCCGGCTGATCTACCTGAATCTGGAGGTGGGTGACGTCGAGGCGGTCCACGAGGACCTGCGCGCCAAGGGTGTGAAGTTCGTGCAGTCCCCGTGCGTGGTCAACAGCGGCGACAAGCTGGAGCTGTGGTCCGCCACATTCCGTGACCCGGACAACCACAACATCGCCATCACCCAGTGGCGAGCGGCTCGCTGAGCGCCGCGCCCCGCCAGGGGCGCGGCCTCAACCCAGGATCGTCCGGCGTACGTGGTAGTTGTACGCCCACGCCAACCCGAAGATCACGCCGATAGCCGCGAGTACCCAGTGCAGCACCCCGCCGACAAGCAGCAGCCCCTGCAGGACGGCACCGGCGGGCCACGCCCAGCTGCGTTTCATGCTGCCGGCCAGCACGATCGCCACCACCACCGCGACGGAAACCGCGGCGATCGCCGGACCACGGCTGTCGCCCGCGATGACGGCGAGCGGGGCGATCGCCAGGAGCAGGACGATCGCCTCCATCGCCAGAGTGCCGGCGCCGAGCCCCCGTACGGCTGCCTGGGGGTTGCGCAACCCGGAAGGCCGCGCCGCGGCTGCCGGCCGGTCCTCCGCGGGCGTCGCGCTCTGCTCCGGCTCGGTCATCGTTTCAGCAGCTTCCGTGCGTCAGCGACGGTCACCACCGAGCCGGTGATCAGCACACCGACGCCGCTCATCTCGCCGGACGCGTCCTCTTCGGCGAGCACCACGGCCTCCTCGATGGCGTCCGGCATGGTCTGCGTGACCGTGACCCGGTCCTCGCCGAAGACCGCGATCGCCAGCTGCGCCAGTTCGTCGGCCGGCATCGAGCGCGGCGAGCTGTTCTGGGTGACGACGATCCGGGCCACGACCGGTTCGAGCAGGTCGAGCAGGCCGGTGACGTCCTTGTCGCCGAGGACCGCGAGGACCGCGACCAGGTGCCGGAAGGTGAACTCCTCCTCCAGCGCGGTGACCGTGGCGGCCATCCCGTGCGGGTTGTGCGCGCCGTCCAGCAGGACGGTGGGTGCGCTGCGAACCCGTTCGAGCCGGCCCGGCGAGTCCACCTGGGCGAAGCCTTCCCGGACCAGGTCGACCTCCAGCTGCTTGCCCGCGCCGGCGCCGAGGAACGCCTCGACCGCGGCAAGCGCCGTGGCGGCGTTCTGGGCCTGGTGCGCGCCGAACAGCGGCAGGAAGATCTCGTCGTAGACGCCGCCCAGCCCCTGCAGGGTGAGCACCTGGCCGCCGACGGCCTGGGCCCGCTCGATCACCCCGAACTCGCTGCCCTCCCGGGCGAGGGTGGCGCCCATGTCCGCGCAGCGTTCCAGGATCGGCCGCATGGCCTCCTCGTTCTGCAGCGCGGTGATCACGGTGGCGCCCTTGTGGATGATGCCGACCTTGTGCCAGGCGATGTCCTCGATGGTGTCGCCGAGCCATTCGGTGTGGTCGAGCCCGATCGGCGTGAGCACGCAGACCCCGGCCTCGATGACGTTGGTCGCGTCCTCCTCGCCGCCGAGTCCCACCTCCACCACCGCGATGTCGACCGGGGCGTCCGCGAACGCCGCGTACGCCATCGCCGTGGTCATGTCGAAGTAGGTGAGCGGTTCCGGGTTGCGCGCGTCGATCAGGTCGGCGAGCGGCGCCACCTCGTTGTACGTGGTGACGAGCCGCTCCTCGGAGATCGACTCCCCGTCCAGGCTGATCCGCTCCCGGACCGTCTCCAGGTGCGGGCTGGTGTAACGCCCGGTGTGCAGCCCGTGCGCCCGCAGCAGCGCGTCGATCATCCGCGCCGTGCTGGTCTTGCCGTTCGTGCCGGTCAGGTGGATCGCCGGGTAGGCCCGTTGCGGGCTGCCCAGCACGTCCATCAGGTCCCGGATCTTCTGCATGTCGAAAACCATGCGGGTGAAGCCGCGCTCGTTGAGCGCGGCTTCGACCTCGGTGTACTCGCTCATGCGGCCGGCAACGCCTCGAGCGCGGCGGCGATCCGGACCAGGTCGGCCTCCGCGGCCGCCAGCCGCTCCTTGATCTTCGCGACCACGTGGTCGGGGGCCTTGCCGACGAAGGCCTCGTTGCCGAGCTTGGCCCGGCACTGGGTGGCCTCCTTCTCGGCGGCCGCGCGGTCCTTCTCCAACCGAGCCCGCTCCGCTTTCACGTCGATCGCCCCGCGGGTGTCGAGGTCGACCGAGATGCCGCCGGTCACCGCGAGGGTGGCGGTGGCGGTGAAGTCGCCGCCGGGCGTGTCGAGCCGGGCCAGCGAGCGGATCAGCGGCTCGTGCGTGTCGATGCCGACGTTGCCCAGGCCGGTGAGCGCCGCGGCGACCCGCTGGCTCGGCTTGAGCCCCTGGTCGGAGCGGAACCGCCGGACCTCGGTGACCACCTTCTGCAGGGCGGCGATCTCCTCCTCGGCGGCGTCGTCGATCAGGGCCTGGTCGACGGCCGGCCAGGCGGCCCGCATCACGGTCTCGCCGCCGGTCAGCGCAATCCACAGCTCCTCGGTGACGAACGGGATCACCGGGTGCAGCAGCCGCAGCAGCTGATCGAGCACGTGCCCGAGCACCCGGCGGGTGGCGTCCCCACCTTCGGCGAGCACCGGCTTGCTCAGCTCGACGTACCAGTCGCAGACGTCGTCCCACGCGAAGTGGTAGAGGGTGTCGCAGACCTTCGCGTACTCGTAGTTCGCGAAGTAGCCGTCCACCTCCGCGGTCACGTGCTGCAGGCGGGACAGGATCCACTTGTCGACGGCGGAGAGCTCCGACGGCGCCGGGAGGTCACCGGAGACCGTCGCGCCGTTCATCAGCGCGAACCGGGTGGCGTTCCAGAGCTTGTTGCAGAAGTTGCGGGAGCCCTGGCACCACTCCTCGCTGATCGGCACGTCGGAGCCGGGGTTGGCGCCGCGGGCCAGGGTGAACCGGGTGGCGTCGGCGCCGTACCGGTCGATCCAGTCGAGCGGGTCGACCACGTTGCCGAACGACTTCGACATCTTCTTGCCGAACTGGTCGCGCACCATGCCGTGCAGGTTGACCACGTCGAACGGCTGCTTGCCGTCCATCGCGTACAGCCCGAACATCATCATCCGGGCGACCCAGAAGAACAGGATGTCGTAGCCGGTGACCAGCACGCTGGTCGGGTAGAACTTCTCCAGCTCGGCGGTCTTCTCCGGCCAGCCCAGCGTGGAGAACGGCCACAGGCCCGAGGAGAACCAGGTGTCGAGGACGTCCTCGTCCTGGCGCCAGCCGTCACCCGACGGCGGCTGCTCGTCCGGTCCGACGCAGACGACCTCGCCGTTCGGCCCGTACCACACCGGGATGCGGTGGCCCCACCACAGCTGCCGGGAGATGCACCAGTCGTGCATGTTGTCGACCCAGGCGAAGTACCGCTTGGACAGCTCGACCGGCTCGATCTTCACCCGCCCGTCGCGGACCGCGTCGCCGGCCGCCTTGGCGAGCGGCCCGGTCTTGACGAACCACTGCAGCGACAGCCGCGGCTCCACCGTGGTCTTGCACCGCGAGCAGTGCCCCACGGAGTGCACGTAGGGACGCTTCTCCGCAACGATCCGGCCCTGCTCACGCAGGGCGGCCACGATCGCCGGTCGCGCTTCATAGCGGTCCAGGCCTTCAAACGGCCCGGGTACGGTGATGACGGCCCGTTCGTCCATGACGGTCAGACTGGGCAGACCGTGCCGCTGGCCGATCTCGAAGTCGTTCGGGTCGTGGGCGGGGGTCACCTTCACCGCGCCGGTCCCGAAGGACGGGTCGACGTGCTCGTCGGCCACGATCGGGATGCGGCGGCCGGTCAGCGGCAGCTCCACCTCGGTGCCGATCAGGTGCTGGTAACGCTCGTCGTCGGGGTGCACCGCAACGGCCGTGTCGCCGAGCATGGTCTCGGCCCGGGTGGTGGCGACGACGATCGCGTTGTCACCCTCGCCGTAGCGGATCGAGACGAGCTCGCCCTCGTCCTCGGTGTGCTCGACCTCGATGTCGCTGAGCGCGGTGAGGCAGCGTGGGCACCAGTTGATGATCCGGTTGGCCCGGTAGATCAGCTCGTCGTCGTAGAGCCGCTTGAAGATCGTCTGGACGGCCCGGGACAGGCCCTCGTCCATGGTGAAGCGCTCACGCGTCCAGTCGACGGAGTCGCCGAGCCGCTTCATCTGCCCGAGGATGGCGCCGCCGGACTCGGCCTTCCACTCCCAGACCCGCTCCACGAACTTCTCGCGGCCCAGGTCGTGGCGGGACAGCTGCTGCTCGGCGAGTTTGCGCTCCACCACGTTCTGCGTGGCGATGCCGGCGTGGTCCATGCCGGGCAGCCACAGCACCTCGAAGCCCTGCATCCGCTTCAACCGGACCAGGGTGTCCTGGATCGTGTGGTCGAGCGCGTGGCCGACGTGCAGTGAGCCGGTCACGTTCGGCGGCGGGATGACGATGGTGAACGGCGGCTTGTCGCTCTTCGGGTCCGCGGTGAAGTAGCCCTCCGATACCCACCGCTCGTACCGCCGCTGCTCTACCTCGCCCGGCTGGTACTGGGCGGAGAGGCCACCGGTGGGCCGGCTGTCGGGGGTACGGGTTTCGGTCGCATCGGTCACCCGACAAGTCTACGGAGCCTTCCCGAGCGCCCGGTATTCGCACCTCCTCCGTCGGGGGACGATACGCTTCGCGGATGTCCGATCGCGGCCAGCACACTCCCCCGTCCGCCGACTCCCCCGCCGCCGGGGACGAACCGATCGAGATCAACGAGACCCCGTTCCGGCTGGCGTCCGAGGACGACGCCGACCCGTCCGCCGCGGAGAACAGCCGCAAGGTGCGGAAGGTGGTTCTCGGCGCGCTGCTGGTCGCCTCGCTCGCCGGGGTGGGCACGCTCGGCTGGTTCGGGCTGAAGGTCAACTCCGAGCGGAACACGACGCTCTCCGCCCCGCCGAAGATCGGCTCGCTCACGCTGAACAGCAGTGAGGACGCCACCGCGACCGCGGACTACCTGCAGGGTGCGCTCTCCGCCGAGGTCAGCATGGACAAGACGGTCGGTGGTGTCTACACCACCGCCGACGGCAAGAACGTCCTGTTCTTCGGGGGCACCACCCTGCTCTGGTCCCCGGAGAAGGATCTCGACATCTCGTTCGAGCTGATCTCCGACGAGGAGGGCGCGGTGACCGGCCTGCACGAGGTCGACGCCGGCGATCTCGGCGGCGTCATGAAGTGCGGTGTCACCCATTCCGAAGGCACCGACCTGACCGTCTGCGGCTGGGCCGACCACGGGAGTCTCGCTCTGGCGATGTTCCCCGAACAGCCCGAGTCCACGGCCGCCCCGCTCATGCAGGAGATCCGCAAAGCCACCCAGACCCGCGACTGACCTTCGTGTGAGGTTGTGGTGCGATACCGCGCCCCAACTTCACGCGTTCTGGGCAGCAAAAAAGAAAGGCCCACCCCGTGTGGGGTGGGCCTTTCTATCACGTTGAGTCCGGCGGCGTCCTACTCTCCCACACCCTCCCGAGTGCAGTACCAT